>JAISCT010000056.1 GCA_031265355.1 Oscillospiraceae bacterium
AAATGCCGTCGCTCAACGGATAAAAGCTACCCTGGGGATAACAGGCTGATCTCCCCCAAGCGTCCACAGCGACGGGGAGGTTTGGCACCTCGATGTCGGCTCGTCACATCCTGGGGCTGAATTCGGTCCCAAGGGTTCGGCTGTTCGCCGATTAAAGTGGCACGCGAGCTGGGTTCAGAACGTCGTGAGACAGTTCGGTCCCTATCTATTGCGGGCGGAGGAGATTTGAAGGGAGCTGTCCTTAGTACGAGAGGACCGGGATGGACGTACCTCTGGCGCACCAGTTGTCCTGCCAAGGGCACAGCTGGGTACCTATGTACGGACGAGATAAACGCTGAAGGCATCTAAGCGTGAAACTCCCCCTGAGATGAGATCTCCCACACTGGTAAGGTGGTAAGGCCCCACGAAGACTACGTGGTTGATAGGCCGGAGGTGTACGCATGGCAACATGTTAAGCTGACCGGTACTAATAGGCCGAGGGCTTGACCTTGGAAAAGTGGGTAAACACTTGTGGTGCTGACAAAGAGCTCTCTTTATTTGGTTTTGAGGGTGCGACGAGTGCGAAGCACTCTGTGCTTCGCAAGTGATGAGTGCTGAGTGTTGAGTGCTGAGTGGAGAGACGGTAGGACGGAGGTTGCTCAACGCAGAGCTTAGAACTGCGAAGCAGAGGATATGCACCTTTAGCTCAGTTGGTAGAGCAGCTGACTCTTAATCAGCGGGCCCTGGGTTCGAGTCCCTGAAGGTGCACCAAGATAATTGATAATTGATAATTGATAGTTGATAATTTCTATTGTTACTATCGATTGATAAGGCCCGTTGGTCAAGCGGTCAAGACGTCGGCCTCTCACGCCGGAAACGGGGGTTCGATTCCCCCACGGGTCACCAGAGGGTGAACACAGAACAATCTGGATGCCCCAAGAAAAGACAGCAAAATTATCAACTATCAATTATCAATTGTCAAGTCGGTGCCTATGGCGGTGAGGGTCCACCCGTTCCCATTCCGAACACGGCAGTTAAGCTCATCTGCGCCCACGATACTTGGCGGGCGACCGCCTGGGAAAATAGGTCGGCGCCGACATCCATGGTTCAAGTGTCAGTCCTTCTCGTCTGACACTTGAACCATCTATCCTTCTGTTCATCTATCCCTTCCATCTTCCTCAATAGCTCAGTCGGTAGAGCATGCGGCTGTTAACCGCAGGGTCGTTGGTTCGAGTCCAACTTGGGGAGCCAGCGCGTTGCCGCCACGAGGCAAAGCTCGTGGCGGCGTGCCTTGTCCGCTTTTTAGGGGCCCCCAGCCCCCCACCTCGTGGGCCATTAGCTCAGTTGGTTAGAGCCCCCGGCTCATAACCGGATGGTCCTAGGTTCGAGCCCTAGATGGCCCACCACAGAAACGCTGCAATACCAATGGTTTGCGGCGTTTTCTTTTGTTTGCGGCGGCGTTTTTGGTGTTGGATAGGCTGCCTCTTGGCGCCAAACTTAAAAGTGAAATGAAGCCAAACTCAAAAGCGATCTGTTGACAAAGTGAAAAGTCTTTGGTATGCTGTGTGCAGGTGATGGACTATGAGCATGGACTATATAAAACGAATTTCAGATGAAAAACTGGCGCTTTTGCTTCGCGCGAAGGGAGCCGTCCTCATAGAAGGACCCAAGTGGTGCGGCAAAACAAGCTCTGCCGAAATGCTGGCCAAAAGCGTTCTGTATATGCAGGACCCCGACACATCGAAGGCGAACAGGCTGACGGCGCAAACGAAGCCTTCGCTGTTGCTGGAAGGCGAAACGCCGCGCCTGCTCGACGAGTGGCAGGTCGCGCCGGAGTTGTGGAACGCCGTTCGCTTTGCGGTTGACAAGCGGCACGCAAACGGCCAGTTCATCCTCACCGGCTCTGTCGTGCCGACCAGGACAGACGACATGCATACCGGAACCGGGCGCATTGCGCGCATGAAGATGCGCACGATGTCTTTGTTCGAGACCGGCGATTCGACCGGCGAGATATCCCTCGAAGCGCTGTTCAACGGCGCCGCCGGTCTGGAAGGGCGGTCCGGCGTTTCCGTCGAAGCGCTGGCGTTTCTGATCAACCGCGGCGGCTGGCCGGCCGTAGCGCGGGAAACAGATGAAAAAATCGCCTTAACTGTCGCCGGGGACTATCTGGAAGCCGTGGCCAACGAGGATATCTCAAGGGCCGACGGTATCGAGAAGAACCCCGACAGGGTAAAGGCGCTCATGCGTTCTTTGTCGCGCAATGTATCGAACGAGGCAAGGACCACAACCATATTAAACGACCTGATCGCAAACGACGAGGCGCTGTCACAGGTCACCGTCGACCAATACATCAGTGCGTTGAAAAAAATATTCGTGATCGAGGATCTGCCCGCGTGGAGCGTCAGGCTACGCTCAAAGACCGCAATTCGCACCACGGCGAAGCGGCATTTCACCGACCCGTCAATTGCAACGGCCGCGCTTCGGGCAGCGCCCAAGAGGCTCCTCTCGGACTTTGAGACTTTCGGATTTCTGTTCGAGTCGCTTTGTGTGAGAGATCTCAGGATCTATGCGGAGAGCATAGACGGCAATGTCTATCATTACCGCGACAAGAGCGGGCTTGAAATAGACGCGGTCGTCCAACTTGCGGACGGCCGCTGGGGCGCTGTCGAGGTCAAGCTGGGGGCGGGCGAGATTGAGGATGCCTCGAAAAATCTGCTCAGACTGAAACAGGCCGTGGACACGGAAAAAATGAATGAGCCGTCCTTTTTGATGGTGCTCACGGGGACGGAATACGCTTTTCAGATGAAAAACGGCGTCTGGGTCGTGCCGCTTGGCTGCCTGAAAAATTGACCGTATCCATCTGGCGATTGTGGCGTGAGGCGGCTGTCGTTTGATCACGCGCGATGCGGTACAGTCACGGCGTGTACTCCCGCCGTGACTGTACCGATCATGTCATGTTCCGGAGAGTCGTCCGAGAGCGCGGGTTGGTCGGGCGACGTCTCATAGGTGAACGCCGCGGTCGCCGTCGCGGTCGCCGCCTCGCCGCCGATGGCGATCTCACCGGCGTGCAGGACGCGGTTTTTCCAGCGCAGCGAGCCCTCTACAAAGAACTTGTACGTTCCGGCCGGTACCGGGGCGCCGTCCGCCCCGGTCAGGTCCCAGGTGTAGGACTGGGCGCCGGACTTCGGCGTCGCGCCGGCCATGACGTCCACCTGTTCCTTGGACAACCCGGCAAGGCCGGATCGATCCACCCAGGTCGGAATGGAATCCGGCCTGTTTTTGTACCCGCCGGCCGCCGTGAATTTTGTCGCGTACAGCGTTTTGACGTATTGGCCATCGGCGGTCTCCACCCAGACGGCGAATTGGTTGGAGGCGTGACCGGACTGTTTTTGAAAGTCGAAGGCGATGGTCGCCCAGGACCGATCCGACGGCGTCTCCGCGGGCTGCGCCGGTGTGCCGGTGCAGCCGGGCAGCGCGGCCAGCGCAAACAAAAGTATGACGGCAAGAAATCTGTGCGGTTTCAATGTATGCACACCCATCACTCCTCGATCGCTAAAATCATAACGACTAACAGCCCGTCCAGCCCGCCGCGCGCCCGCGCGATTTCCTGCACGTAGTCCGTCCCCGCATACCCGAAGCCGGTGGCATACCCGGCGGGGTCGTTCACCGCGCGCCGGACCATCTCCTCGGTGTCCTCCGTAGAACAGGCTGCGGCCGTTGTCGTACAGCGCATAAAAAAGATTCCTGGCCGGCGCCGATACAGGTACTCAGTGGGCTGATGCGTTGCTTGTAGATGCCATACCGGCCTTCGAACACGCCGTAGCGCTTGATGTTGTAGCCCTCCGGCGTGTCCACGCTGTCGCCGCTCTTGTCCACATGCTGAAGGAATATCGATGAGAAGACATCCGTCATGGCGGCTTCCAGCCGCTCCGATTTTGTCCGGGCGATCCAAAGCAGGTCCTTCGGGTGGATCCACCGCGTAATCCCGGCGATGCGCGGTACGCCCCGCTTTTCGGCGGTCTCTTGGATGGTTTCCACTGTGTCCACCTCTCGTTCGCTGTGGCGCCATTGTACCACACATTTGGAGCAATAGCAAGCGCACAGAAACGTCCATACCGCTCAGGCATAGACGTTCCCGTTGTTTTACATTTTAATTGATACAGCGAAAATTCAGGTGGTCGGTTACGGAACAGGGTTCATCTTCGGGGCATACGTAACGCTGTCCCATACGAACAATTTCAGCACATAATCCCCCTTGACGGCCAGTGTCAGGCCGATTTCTTCGTCTGCGTCATGCAGCGCAACCTGTTTGGAGTCAACCGCAAGCAACCTGCCTGTGAGCTTATCGTACTCGGCGATCACTACGTTGACCGTGCTTAATGTGGTGGTGTTGTTCGATACATAGGCCGAAACATCGATTTTCCCGTCCGATTCGGCCGCCGTAAACGACGCTTCCCAATCCGGCGCCGATACCGGTACAAGAGCCGTTATCTTTTGCTCCAAATCCGTCGCCGCGGCATCCGCCTGATACTGCAGGATTTTGTCCCCGTCGCGCACATCCAAAGCCTTCTGCAACGAATCCTGCATGTTTTGCCAGGACGCCGGGGTAAATTTGTTTCCTCTCAGCGCTTTGGCCTGAGCGACCAGAGAATCAAGCCTCTCATAATCAACCAAAGGCAAAAGCAAGGATGTCATCGGGACGATCTGGCGCGCTCCGTCGTCAATCGTCCAATACAGCAACGCGCATGACCCGCCTTCAATTTCCATGTAACGCATCTCAAAATTATATATTTCGCCTTCCTGCAGCGTTACCGCTTTTGTTGATTTATATTGCTCCCAATCGTTAACCCACCAGTTGATCAGGTTGGCTTCGCTGTTGAAGTCGAATTGAACGCCATTGTCGGTATATGTAGTAAATACATATGTCCCCGTGACAGGCGCTTTGATCCTTCCGGTCCATCTGACGCCCGCGTAGTCGCTTTGCCCGGCGTGTTGTGAAAGCAGGCCTTCCATATTGCTGAAATTGATATTGTCGTCAATCAAAACATCCTTTTTCCTCGTCGCGTCCAGACCGTAAGGATAGACAGCTCCGCGATCAAGACCTGTTCTTCTCTGCAGGGTATAGTATTCAGCCTGAACGCCGCCGACATAAACCAGCGATTCGATAGCCTTGATTAACGCAATCACGGCATCGTCAACTTGCTGCTGTGTCGAATTCAAATCCTCATATACAGCCAGCGCGTTGTCATGCACAGCCCGCAATTGCCTCAGCGAACTTGACGTGTAATCTTTCAGCAATTCGCTTTCGGCCAGTAAAAGCATCTGTTTCAGATTGGACTTGTTAACGCTCGAATCGCCGAACTTAATCCAGTCGATATTCGCGACGCCCTCCCTGTCGTTGTCAGCCTTAAATACCAGATAAATATCATGCTTCCCAACAACCGTGTCCGAAAGTTTCGCCGTCAAGGTATGCCACGTCTGCCAGCCTCCGGTGTTTTCGACGTCAATCGTAGCGATCAAAGGTCCGACCGCGGAATCGATTCGTACGTCCACGCGCCCGCCTGCGGACCCGACCGCGACTCTCGCCTGGACAACATTCGCTCCCGCTCCGAGGTCAATGTTTTGATACATGATGAAATCATTGTTGTTCGTGCTGCAGATATTCATCCCGGTAAGGGCGCTTGCCTCAAGCGTCAACCCGGACTGCAGGTTGAAACTTTCGGCTTCGATAACACGGTTCAAATCGCTGGCGGTCTGTTCGCCGAAAACTTTTATCTCAAAAATGCTTGTAGCGTTGTCGCCGTTCACTTTGTTTCCGGCTTCCGCCGTTTCTGGGACGCTCTCGGTTTTATGGATTGTGATGCGCACATACCTCGCCGTTACGTCGACGCCACCGGCAGTCGTATCCTCTACAGGCGAATACTGCGCGCCTTCGGTGGTTTTATCAACATAAATCCGCCAATTTTCGCTTTCCGTCGCGGAATCGATATCCTTCGCGTGCTCTTGCGTAAGCGTTTCGAGCTTATAGAAGTATTTCTTATTCGTAAACTCGAACGTCGTCTGTATGGCCGATATATCGGAATCACTGCCCAGATCCACGATTAACCACGGATTTTTGGCACCCAGGCCCGCGTCCCAGCGGGTGCCCCCATTTTCGTCAACCGCGAAGTTACCGCTATATCTGAAGTTGACATTGGATTGAGAGGTCGGCGCGTATACCCTGGCGGACGAAACTCTGGTCTGTTTCCCCAGGGCTATATTGGTGCGTTTTTCGGGGTTCTCAAACAACGCGACACCGGAATGGGACGGAATGACTTGTTGGATACTCCCATCCGCGTTAAAATTGAGCTTCTCAATACATGTCTGCCGTTTGCTGTCGACAAAAGGATAACTCTGACGATGATAAATTATATAGTAGTCGTCGCCCTTGACAAATGTGGCATGATGCCCCGGCCCCAGGATATTTTTTTCGTTATCGGTGGACAAAATCGGATTATCATACGAACCGTTTATCTCGCGGTATGGGCCAAAAACGTCGTCCGCGACCGCGTACCTGACATTATAAGCCGCGCCGCCGTCCGTTGACCAGACCAGGTAATACAGGCCGTTGCGTTTGAATATCTCCGAAGCCTCAAAAGAGTTTCTTATGCCTTCCGCCGTGTAATATTTGAACGGATTGGTTGCTCGGCCGGATGTCCGGTTCATGCGGGGGTCGTCCTGTGCCCCGGCGGAGACTTTGCCCTCCGCGTCGAAATCCAGTTTTATGATGCAAAACGTCCAGGCGCCGACGGTCATATAAATAGATCCGTCGTCATCCAGAAAAAACTGTCCGTCGTGCGTGTTGATAAACGGCTTGTTCGGCTCAACTTTATTCGCGTCAACCCACGGCCCAAATAGCGAATCCGACATGCCGATTCGCTGGCTGCCGATGGTATATGTAATATAGTATTTTTGATTTTTGGGATTGTATATTACGCTCGGAGCCCAAACCATATCGTGCGGCTGTTCATCGTAATCGTTGGATTTCATGAACCACTCTTCCGGCAATTCCACGTCCCGATGTTCCCAGCTGATTAAATCTTTCGAATACCAGACTTGAGTCGGCCAGGTGTTTTTTCCGCCGTTCCCGTCGTTTGTCGCAAAAACATAATAATACTGCGAATGTTCGTCAAAAAAGATCGAACCGTCCGCGGCGTATCCCGGCACAAAGGGGTTGGTGTTACCGATCTGGAAAACATGCTCCACGGCTTTGTTCGGCACATCCGCCCCTCCGAACGCCGCGTCAAGATCCGCGACCGTTACCGGGCGTACCGTTATGCTGTCCGCGACGAATTGTCTGCCCCAGGCGCGGAACCCGACAGAACCGGCTGTATATGTGGTGTCAACGAAATTAAAGATCTCTTCGCCGTCGCCGTAAATCGCGATCTTGCTGCCATAGACGACAATTTTGATTGTGTGCGATACGCCAACGGCGATACTCCGGTTGCTGCTTCTGTTTATCTCTGCCCAATTGTTGTTTGCTCTGCCAAGTATGTAGTAACTGGGGCCAAATCCAATGTAATAGCCCTTATACGAATCGGAACTCCCGTTGACGGCATCGGTCGTTCTGAACATTACGCCGGCGTTGCTCGTGGCGTCGCCGTTGAGGGTAATGGCCGCTTCCACAACGTAGTCTTTCCATTCGTACGGGTTTTGGCCGTCCGGGAGCGAATTTAGGATCGCTTTTACGTTGTCCGAGTCGTCAAATGATATTTTGCTCGCGTTCGCGCCCGCCGAAACAAACCGCATTTTGTCCGCAGCACCGACCAGATTCCAATACTGCTGAGCGTCGGCCATTGGCCCAAAGTCGGAATACGCAGGCGAGCCCAATTCAACTCCGGTTGCGGAAAGTTGCGCAGTCAATGAAATCGACAAAACCATGACCCAAAAACAACTGATCATTCTCCTGAATGCCATACAAAACGCTCCTTCTTATACAGATTTTACTCGACCCAAGCGCCAGCCTTTTTCCCCTAAGCGGCGTTGGCGGGTTCCGCTGATACCGTCCGATATCAGCGGAACCCACCGCCTTGCCTGCGGGAAAAATCCTCGCCGCTTGCTGACAACCTTCAGATGACACAGCCTACTAGTTGATTTGCGAACGGTACACAAGGGGCTGGTATGTGTTGGGCGCCCAGGCATAGACGATGAATTTGCAGCCAGGGTACTCGCTTGGTTTGATCGAAAAACGCTTGGACAGCGTCGTGTCCGTATCCGCGGTCAGCGTGTCGTCCAATTCGGTGCGGACAAGCTTGCCGCTGCCGTCGTATACCGCGACGATCAGCACAACGGGTGTGTCGGCGGCGGCGGTGTTTTGAAGATTGGCTGCAATGCCGTCACTCTCGATGTACGAGGACAGAGCCAAGCCGGGCTGCCGCGTAACCGTCTCGGGAAGCACCTTTACGTTGGCCAGCGCGCCGTGGACCTCGACCTCGGTCGACGCCAACGCATTGCCGTAAACATCGATGATGTTGTGCGGATTGTCGTTGACATACACCCTGATCTGCTCCTCAAAGAACGTCACTTTGATTTTGTCGACGGCGGCGTCGGAAACCGCCGATTGGTTGACGCCATGGCCGGTCACGGTGACGGAATTGCCGTCAACCGCGATGGCATAACCTGCGTTGATAACGGCTGTCGATCCAGTGACAAGAGCGCTAACGGTGTAGTTGGCGTTTGACAACGGAGACTGAAACAGGAGAGCACCGTCCTCGATAGCGCCCTCTCGGTGGTATAACGCAGACGGGTTCAGCACAATGCTCGGAGATACGGGGTAACGCCCGGTTGTGTCGGTGTAGACGCGCAGACCGTTTTTGTGCGCCGCGGTGTCCAAAACCTCATACCGGACAGTCAGTGTTTTGCTTGTTTTCAGCTCCTCCTTCAACGTCGCGATGAGCGCTTTGTCAAGATCCAGATCGATCAGATAACCAAAGCCTTCCGGCGCCGAGGAGGGAGTGGGTTTGCCGGCCGAGTCCGCGGTGGGGTCGAGCGTCAAAATGTTGCGGATGTCATTGGGCGCGTCCGGGATGAATACCGTGTCGACAGGATGCCCGTTGATGGTGACGGTGACGTCGGACGGCGTTTCATATCCCTCCGCGGTCTGCGCGCGCCAAGTGGTTCTGTTGGACGTGCTCATCTTACGGGACGCGGCGATCTCGGCAAGCAGCCTTAGTGAGGTGAGACCGTCGGCGTCGAAGTTGGCCGGCACCTGATAATGATAGGTGAGATAACCCGTCCTGGTGCCCGCCAGAGAGCCCGCGCTGCCTTGCGCCGTCGGAGACGTCATGCGAAGGACATAGGAATTGTCCGCGAGCTGCTCGGTCGCGGGGGTGGTCCCCGAAGCGATGACCTTGAAGTTGTTGAAGTTTTTGGCAATCGTCTGGCCCGCCCCGTCTTCAATCCAGACGGTGATCGTGCCGGCGAATCTGTTGAAGCGGGCCTCGTTTGGCACCGTGAACGACATCGGCTCGGTTCTGCTGATGTACGGGGAGTAATCGATCGCCGCCTCGCCGCGGAACCCCGGGATCTCCAAAGTGCCGACCTTGTTTCCGTAGCCGTCGACGCCGTCCACGCGCCATTTGAGCGTAAACGGCCCGGTGTGCTTGTCGTGCCAGGCCCAGTTGATAAAGTTGATGTTGCAGGCGTAAGTGCCGCCGGGCGTGAGCGTGGTGATGGGCGCGTTGTCGAATCCGACATATTCGGGGGCGACGATGTCATTGACGCGCATGTCGCCGCCGTAGGCGATCTCGTCATAGCCCATGATCTTTGCGGATCTGTCATACTTCAGCAGACCGTTGCGTTCCATCTCAATGTCGTAGGGCTCGGTGTAGATAAATCCCTGCATTTTCTGATACCGTCTCAGTACGTCGGTCATGTACTTGAAGCACCAGGAGATGTCATAATCGCCGTCGGGGAACCCCACGCCGCCGTACTCGGAGTTGAGCCAGGGGTCGCCGTCCTGTGTGTCGCCCCCGCCGTTGGCGGCTGTCCAGCCTCTGAAGTTGTTGTCCGAACCGATGTACAGGCCATTCGCCCGGCCGTTTACGGTGTTGACCGTATTGGTATAGCCGTCGACATAGAAGTGGAATGTGTTCAGGTCCGTCGGCTGGAGATGGTTGTTGTTGGCGTCGGACGGCGAAATGTCCTCAAACAGCCGGCCGGAGGTGTCGTACGTTTTCCCCAATGTGTGCAGCGACCGGATCCAGTTGGCGTGGCTCGCGTTGCGGGTGATGCCCCAGTTTTCGTTGAACAGTGCCGTCATCATCTTGCTCGGATTGTTGTAGTCGCGGTTGATCAGGCCAATGAGCGCCTCTTCGAACAAATCGCGGCCGCTGTCGGGCTGGCCCTTTTCGAGGTTCATCCGCGTGCTGTGGGGCATGTCCGCCCAGAGGATCATGCCCAGTCTGTCGAACCAGACATACTGCAGAGGATCCTCGATCTTCAGGTGCTTTCTCATCATGTTGAAGCCCAGGTCGCGCATCGCTTTGACATCGTCCTTGAGCGCTTCTTCGGTCGGGGCGGTGTAGACGCCCTCCTCCCAGAATCCCTGGTCGAGAAGACCGGCAATGAAGAGCGGTCTGTTGTTCAGCAGAATGTACTGATATCTGTTATTGCCCTCTTCGGGGCTGGTTTCCCAATAGGCGTTGTGGATGTCGCGCTGGCCGAAGTGCATGCTCACCTTGTCAACGGTCGCCGCGCCCTCTGTCAGCGTCACGGTTCCGACGTAGAGGTTGGGCTCATCCGGATGCCACAGCTGCTGGTTGGGCACTGAAACGGTGAAATCGGTCAGATACGGATCGCCGTCCGCCGGGATGGTGATCTGCCGGGTGCCGGCGACCGTCGAAGCGCCCTTGGACGCCTTGTAATCGCCCAGGTCGTCGTCCCAAATCTGCGCGTCGAAGCGGTAGGACACGTTCAAAGTTTTGCCCGCGCCGCCGACGACTTTGAGCTTGAATCTCGCCGAGCCGTCCGCCGGCACGGCGCCGTGGGTCAGGTCGCGCATATTCGCGTCGACGACGGCGGCCCCGTTGTTGACCAGCGGGTCCACATGGAAATACTCCAGCTGGGTTGCGGAAAGCCTGCCCTCAAAGATGACGGACTGCCAAATGCCGGATGTGCCCGCGTAGCCGCACGGCGCGTTGCGGCCCTGTTTGCCGATGAGCGAGGTATAGGTCGTGCCGCCGTAAGTGCCCGGATCGTACACCTTGAGCGCGATGGAGTTCTCTTGGTCCAAATGCAGGTACGGCGTGACATTGTACTCGAACGGGAGGTAACCGCCGTTTTTCGTGAAACCGATATACTGGCCGTTGATATACAGCGTGCTCTCAGCGTCGACCGCGCCGAACTTGATGTAGATCTCTCTGCCGGCGTATTTTTCGGACGTCGGCGTAAACGTGCGGTAATACCAGCCGCCCGCCGCCGGGTGGTCCTCGTCGAAGATGCCAGAGGCCGGGGACTGCCACGGGAATGGCACCAGAATCGTGTCCGGGTTGGGGATCCCGTTTTCATAACCGGTTAAGCTGTTGTCTTTGTCTATCTTAAAATCCCACTCGCCGTTCAGGGAATCCCAAACATCGTCGCGGGCGTAGTCCGGGCGCGGGTATTCCGGTCTGGGGGCGTTGTTGACCATCGTCGTAAAGAAGAACTTGCTGGGCATTCTCACGACCCCGGCGGGGTCCTGGGGATCCGCATCCTCGGCCAGGAACTTGTACATGGCCGGCGCCAGACCCGCGGGCAGCGTGGCGGAAATCTTCCCGGCGCCGAGAGACGTATACGGGACGACAATCGGGTTCAGCTGCCGCGAGTCGGAGGAGCGGAGCAGCTTCAAGACCGTATTTGGCGTGAAATGCTCGACGTCCATGACAAGCGTGGCCGGCTCGTGCACCCCGATGTCCGAGGTGTCTATCTCCGTGATCCGGGCCGGCGTGAACGCGGCGTCGAGGAAATAGGCTTCCGGCGGAATGATCGTGGCCGCGAACGGGCTGCCGCCGTTGGTCCTGGTCCAGCGAAGACGTTGATGGGAGCCGACGACGCCGTTGTTGGTGGCCGTGGTGCCCTCGGAGTGATCAACCGTGATCGAATAGTATGTATCGGGCTCCAGGCTTATCGTCGACGTGCAATTGGTATATGTCGTCGTGTTTCTCTCGTATGACGTGTCCCACCGGCTGTGGAGCTGAACGCCGTTCACCCAGAGACGGATGCCTTCGTTGGAAGAAAAGCTGAATTGATACGTCGCGGTAGAACCGCCGGGCGGGGTTTTAATCCAGCCTGTTCTGCGAGTGGTTACATACTCATAACTCCCCGCCCGGTCCTTTAACAAACCTCTGAGGTCCGACCAGTTGATGGCCGGGTCGATGGTCGTGACCATATAATCATCAAAATCAATGGTCGTGGCAATGTTGTTGTTTCGGGCATAGTAATCCGCGCGCAGGCCGTTCCTGGTGATATCCGGCGCGCCGGCGGTGTCCGGTACGGCTGATACCGTCGACGGCGCTATGATCATCTGAAACGCAAATAACATGATCGGCACAAGCGCTATCGACACAATTCTTCTTCTCAGCTTCATGAAAGGTCCCTCCTCTGTAAAAATTTATCATACACATTATAATGTGGCCAGACATCCGTGTCTTTAAATTTTTTTGATATGTTTTGTGTATTTATTGATGTACTTGGTGCATTTTTTGATATTTTTAGCACATATTTTGATGCGCCTGGCATCCACGGACATTGTCACGGTATCGTACGAAATCCGAGGCTCACGCCGCAAGTGTGGCGTGAGCCTCGGATTTCGTCGTTTGAGAGATTGCGTCCGGTGACAGACGATGGTAAAATAAAGAGGGAGCAGTCTGCCCAAAGTTGTTAGAGGTACCCAAATAGGAGGGGAAACGTCATGAAAGCCAGATTGCAGCCGCTCTGTTTCCGGGAGGCCAACACACGGGAGGACGAGGAGCGCCGTGCGCAGCTTGCGGCGCTTCGGAACTACTACGGGGAGGAGGCCGAACTGCTGCCGGAGCTGCCGGTCGGGGCGGCGCTGCCCGATGGAGTCGACGCCGTTCTGTTTCCTCAATTGATCGGCGCCTTGTTTTCCCATCGGGAGATGCTGCGCGCGCTGCCGCTGCCTGTCATCGTCCTGACGTCGGGCTTCGGTACCGTGGAGATGTGGGACTGGGAGATCGTCGCCTACCTGCGCGAGCAGCTCGGCCTCACGGTGTTTTCGCCGTATTCGGTCGAGATGGCGAAAGTCGTTCTGCGCGCCCTTGCCGCCAAACGGGCGATGAGGGCCCCCATGCGCTTCGTCATGTTCCAGGACGAGCCCGGCGAAGGGATGCAGGCGAACATCTTCAAGCGTTTCTATTGGTGGGAACGGGAATGTACCGAGCAGATTCAAGACGCCTTCGGCGTGACGATCCTCTATCAAGGCTGGAAAAAATTGGGGAATATAGCACGGAGTATCCCCGATAGAGAGGCGGCGGCGCTTTGGCGGCGGCGCGCCGTGCCGATGGAAGGGGTGTCCGAGACGGGTGTCCTCCGGGCCGTCAAGCTGTACATTGCCGTGAGGCGCGTGCTGGACGAGATCGGTGAGGTGTACGGCGTTGGTGCGAATTGCCTGAATGAATCCTTCCACGTCGACTCCACTCCATGTCTGGCCTGGAACTGGTTGTATGAGTACGACCACATCATCTGGGCCTGCGAGGGCGACACCGTCACGCTGATCAGTAAGTACATCCTGCACTCCGCGCTGCAAAGGCCCATCATGATGACCAACATCTACCCGTTTTTGGTCGGCATGGCCGCGCTGAAGCATGAAAAGATCGACCAGTTTCCGGACATCTCGGACCCGGATAACCACGCCCTCGGCGTGCATTGTGGGTACTTCGGCTTTGCGCCGCAGAGTTTTTGCACGCACTGGATCATGCGTCCGAAGGCGCTTGAGATCGTAAACGACGAGGCTATCGTCATCGATTGCCGTCTGCAGACGGGTCCCGTGACGCTCGCGAAGCTCCACGCCGACATGAAGCGGCTGACCATCATCGAAGCGGAGATTGAGGATTATGTGCAGTATCCAGGGTCCGACTGCCGCAACGGCGCGCTGTTGCGCTACCGCAATCGCAGCGGACATCGGGTCATGGAGGCGCTTTCCTCGCATCACGCCGTCATCCTGGCCGGGGACGTGACCGCGCTGCTGCTCCAGGCCGCCAAAGTGTACGGTTTTGAGACGGAAGTGATCTAGTTTGAGAGAGACAATCATCGCCGTTGATATCGGCACACAGGGGACAAAGGCCGTCCTGTTCGACCTTGCGCTGCAAGCGCTTGCCTCCAGTTTTGAGGCCTCGGTGCTGATCCAGCCGAAGCCCGGTACGCTCTGGCAGGAACCGGACGACATTTACGGCTCTGTGCTGCGTGTCATTCGGACGCTGTTGCACGCCGCCCCGGAACCTGTCGAAGTTCTGGCCCTCGGCGTGGACTCGCAGATGGCGGGGATCATGGGCATCGCTGCAGACGGCGAGGCCGCGACAGTATACGATTCGTGGCTGGACTCCCGTTGCGAGCGCTATGTAACGCTCATGCGAGAGCGGGCCGGCCGCCGTGTGACGGAGATCACCGGCGGACCGGTCACCTTTACCCACGGCCCCAAAATCCTTTGGTGGAAGCACGAATACCCGGAGGCCTACCGCCGCGTCGCCAAATTTGTACTGCCGCACGGCTACGTGGTGGGCAAGATCTGTGGTCTCGACGCGCGCGATGCGGTGTTTGACCACACCGGCTTGCAATATTCGGGCTTCGGCGACAACCTGCATCTGCGTTGGTCGGAGGAATTGTTGGAGATATTTGATATAGAAGCGGACAAGATGGCGCGTGTGGTCTCGCCCTTTGCCGTCGTCGGGACGACTTCGCGGGGCTTCGCGGCGGCGACCGGTCTGCGCGAGGGGATCCCGGTCACAGCGGGCGCAGGGGATACGGCGGCTTCGCTGTTCGGCGCGGGACTGTTTGCCCAAAACTGTCTGTTGGACTGCGCCGGAACGGCCTCGGTGCTCTGTTCGCTGACCGACGCCTTTGTACCCGACACGCGTTTTGGCACAATGACGATGATGCGTGCGCCCGAGGACGGTTTTTGGTATCCGCTTGCCTATATCAGCGGGGGCGGGCTGTGTCTCCGCTGGTTCCGCGATCAATTCACGGGCACACCCCCCGTCCCATACCGCGTGCTAGATGAAGAGGCCGTCGGTCTTGAACCGGGCAGTGAGGGTGTCGTCTTTGCGCCGCACTTCGCCGGCCGGGTGCTGCCGAGTGATACCGCCATCAAGGGCGGCTTCACAGGGCTGGACTGGAAACACAGCCGCGCGCACCTGTACCGCGCCATCATGGAGAGCATCGCCTATGAGTATGCCTACTACCTGTCGGTGCTGCGAGCACTCTACCCCACCGGAGATTTTGGGCAGCTTGTTTCCATCGGCGGCGGTGCACAGTCCGAGCTGTTTTTGCAGATCAAGGCGGACGTACTGGGCGTGCAAGCCTCCTACTACCGTACGGGGGACACCGCGCTCATCGGCAGCGCCGCCATCGCAGGCAAAGCGGTCGGGGTTATCGACGACCCACACGCACGCATTCAAAATACGTTGCAGGTCGCACGCTCGCTTCTCTGCGACGCGGCGGCGCACGCACGCTACGGACCTTGTGTCCGGCGCTATCTCAAAGTGCTGGAGGCCATGTCGGCCCTGAGCCGGTTTTGATGGGTGCTTTTGTTGAATTTGAGGAGGACATCCAGATGAATGCAGCCCTTGGCATCTGCCTGATTGGCGCGGGCCGCGCCGGGATGATCCACGCCCGGAATTTTGCGTTTCGGGTGCCGGGTGCCCGCGTGACGGCAGTTTGCGATGTGCGGGAGGAGAGCGCCCGCGCGTCGGCGGATGAACTCGGCGCTTCGTGGCACACGGACTTTCACATGGCGCTGGACCGCCCCGATGTGGACGCGGTTGTGGTTGTGACGCCGACCCGGCGCCACTGCGATGTGGTGCTGGCCGCCGCGCACGCGAAAAAACACATCTTTTGTGAAAAACCGATGGCCATCGACGCGCCGTCGTGCGTTGCGATGATCCGAGCGGCGGCGCGAAACGGCGTGATTTTGCAGATTGGCTTCATGCGTCGGTTCGACGCCGGGTTCCGCCGCGCCCAGGAAATTGTCGAGAGCGGCGCGATCGGCGATGTGGTTTGCGTCAAATCGCTCACGCGCGGCCCAAGTACTCCTCACGCCTGGATGTACGATCTGGCGGAGAGCAACGGCCCGCTTGCCGAAGTAAACAGCCATGACATCGACACCGTGCGCTGGTTGACAAGCAGCGAGGCCGACGCGGTACATGCCTTTGCCGGCAACTACCGCTGTGAGGAGGCGCGGCGGAGTCATCCCGATTTTTATGACACCGTGCTCATGAACCTGCGCATGGAGAACCGGATGTTGGGCGGCGTCGAAGGCGCGCAGGGCGTGCAGTACGGCTACGATGCCCGCGTGGATGTGCTGGGGACAAAGGGATCCGTGCAGGCAGGCGGCCTGCGCGAGACGAATACCCTGCGCTACACCCGCGAAGGCGGTTTGTGCGGGGATGTGGTGAGCAGTTGGACCACGCTCTTCGCGGACGCCTATCTCCGCGAGGACACCGCCTTCCTCACATGTATCCGAGAAGGCCGTCCACCCGAGGTGAGCGGCGAGGACGGCCTGCGCGCCGTGGAGATCGTCGAAGCGGGCAACCGCTCCATCGCGACCGGGGAAGTCGTCACATTACATCTGTCGCAGGCGTAAATCATAACGGTGCCTCCTCTCAGACCAAAGCCTTGATCATTTCGATTGCCTTTAAAATCCACGCCAGCGCGCCGTCAAATCGGTAGCCGGTGAAACCTGCCTTGGTGAGGATGGCCCGGATGTCACTCGCCGTGATTTCGAGATCTATCAGTCCATCGAGGCCGCCGCGCTCTTTCGCGATCTCCTGAATGTAATCCCAATAGGTGCCTGAGTAGCCGAAGCTGGTGGCAGACCCGGCCGGGTCAGATACCGCGTGCCGGACCATTTCTTCAGTATCCTCGTAGAACAGACTGCGCCCGTTGTCGTAGAGCGCGTAAAAGGATTCCTCGCCGCCGCTGATTTTGATGGCGATGTTGGATAGGTGGCGGTCGTCCTGGCGCGTGATGAAGTCCAGCAGGATCATGCGGGCAATCTCGTCCCGGTACTGGGGCCGGACGCCGATCAAGTTCTGATATTCGTTGTCCGAACGCGGCCCGTCGAACAGGCGGCGGAAATGGACAATGTACTCTTTGGAGAAGTCATATAAGAAAGCGGAGAACACGGTGTCTTTATCGGCCCGGATCGCCGGACATACCGGCACGCCGAGCTTCCCGCCCAGTAGATAGACGGCAATCTCCGATTCCGCGTCGGTGGTCAGCGGGCTGATGCGCCGCTTGTAGATGCCGTATCGGCCCTCGAACACGCCGTAGCGCTTGATGTTATAGCCCTCCGGCGTATCCACGCTGTCTCCGGCCATATCAATGCGCTGGAGGAATATCGACGAAAAGACGTTCGTCATGGCGGCGTCCAGCCGCTCCGATTTCGTCCGGGCGATCCACAGCAGATCCTTCGGATGGACACCCCGCGTAATCTCGGCAATGCGCGGCACGTCATACTGTGACAGGCCCATGCGAAACAGGATGCGCTCGATGTCCCGACGGTCGCGGCTTACAACGCGCTCGGCCAGAAATTCATTAAACTGCTCGGCTGTCCATTTGCTCTGCCCGCGGGTGTACGTGGCTACGACCTCGTTGTAGGCGGGTGCGCTGAAAGACACGGCGCCCGCCTTGCCGATGACGCCGACGACCTCGTTATCCCATTTCAGATGACGGAGTCCGTCAGGCGCGGTTTCACGTTCCCTGCCGTCGGCAGGCTTTTCCGCGCCGGCGGGTATCATATATGATTTTCCCAGTTTGACCGCGCCGGAGATCTTGCCCTCCGCGCATAAGACGCGCACACGGCGGTCGGATATGCCCCATTTTTCAGCGGCCTCTCTGGCGGTGATGGTTTCCATCGTGTTCACCTCACGGTTGTTGATAAGGTTATTATACCACGAATCGGAATAATATCAAGATTTTTTCGCAATATTCCGATTCGTGAAGCTTGTATGTCCCCGTAAAGAGAGGACCCGCCGTCAGACAGCTGCCTGGAGCAAGAAGAATAGGAGAGTGCGCCGGATGACGATTGCACCAATACTCGCAAAAGAATTTTCCGTTGCGCCCTGGCAGGTTGATAATCTGGCCGCCATGCTGGACGAGGGCAATACGCTGCCCTTCATCGCCCGCTACCGCAAGGAACAGCACGGCTCGCTGGATGACCAAACCTTGCGCAAAATATCTGAGCGCCTCGCCTCTTTGCGCGCGGTGGAAAAGCGACAAGAGGAGATCCTCATGTCCCTGAAAACGCTCGGTGTGCTGACGGATGAGTTGGCGCAGTCGGTACATAGCGCCGCAACGCTGAGCGAGTTGGAGGATCTTTACCGACCTCACCGCCCCAAGCGGCGCACCCGCGCGTCCATCGCCCGGGAAAAGGGGCTGGAGCCGCTGGCGGAACTGCTGTTGGCGCAGGACAAGTCATCTCCGCCGCCGGAGGAGTTGGCCGTGCCGTTTATCGACGCGGAAAAGGGCGTCTCTGATATCGAAGAGGCCCTGGCCGGGGCGCGGGACATTATTGCCGAGACGGTCAGCAACGACGCGGAGCTGCGCCGTCTCCTACGCGCTTTGCTTGCGTCCCGGGGGCGGCTGGCGTCCGCGGCTGCGAAGGAGGAGGATTCGGTCTATCGGCTGTACTACGCCTTCGACCAGTCAATTTCCCGCTTGGCCTCCTATCAGGTATTGGCCATCAACCGGGGCGAGGCCGAGGATTTTCTAAAGGTGAAGATCACCTGTCCGGAAACAGACGCGCTCGCGATCTGTGAACGGCAGTATGCAATAGAGAGGCGGCCCGCCACGGAGCAAGTCCGCGAGGCCGTACACGATGCCTACGGCCGCCTGTTGTTCCCGTCTTTGGAGCGAGAGGCGCGGCAGGAGTTGACCGAAAAAGCGTCCGACGCGGCGATAGCGGTGTTCGGCGTTAATCTGCGGCAGCTGCTTATGCAGCCGCCCGTCAAGGGCCGGACGGTGCTGGCGCTCGACCCCGGCATACGTACCGGCTGCAAATCGGCGGTGGTGGACGAAAATTCCCGCGTGCTGAACACCGGCGTGCTTTGGCCCCTGCCACAGCACGGGCGCGCGGAGGAATCCAAGCGCAAAATGCTGAGCTGGATTACAAAACATCATGTCACCGCGATCGCCGTAGGCAACGGCACAGCCTCTCGAGAGACCGAGCGGTTTGTGGCGGACGCCATCGCGGAGCTGCCGGACGGGCCGGGGTATACGATTGTCAATGAGGCGGGCGCGTCGGTGTATTCGGCGTCGGAGCTGGCGGCAGAGGAACTGCCAGAACTTGACGTGACGCTCCGCGGGGCGGTGTCGCTGGCGCGGCGGCTGATTGACCCCTTGGCGGAGCTGGTAAAAATCGACCCCAAGGCCATCGGTGTGGGGCAGTACCAGCACGACATGAAGGCGTCGGCGCTGGACGCGCGGCTTTCCGGCGTGGTGGAGGACTGCGTCAACGCCGTGGGGGTGGACGTAAACATCGCCAGCCCCGCATTGCTTGCGCGGGTGGCGGGTATAGGCCCCGCGCTGGCGAAAAACATCGTGGCCTATCGGCAAGAAAACGGGCCGTTCCCGGACAGGACGCGGCTGAAAAAGGTGTCAAAGCTCGGGCCGAAAGCCTATGAGCAGTGCGCGGGCTTTCTGCGTGTCACTGGCGGCAAAAACCCGCTGGACGCCTCTGCCGTTCATCCGGAATCCTACGGTGTGGCGCAAAAGCTCCTGAAGCTGCTGGGCTGCGGCGGATTTGTCCCTGATATGCTCGCCGGTTTGCGTGAGCGGGCGGCAGCGTATCCATTTGATAAGCTTTGCGCGGAGCTGGAGTTAGGTGAGCCGACTCTACGCGATATCATCAGTGAGTTGCTGCTGCCCGGGCGCGACCCGCGCGAGGACTTGCCGCCGGTGACGCTACGGCGCGACGTTTTGAGTATGGACGACCTGGCGCCCGGTATGGAGCTTACCGGCACGGTGCGCAATGTGGTGGATTTCGGAGCGTTCGTGGACATCGGCGTCCACCGGGACGGCCTGGTGCATATCTCCCGCATGGCAAAGAGGCGGGTGGAGCATCCGTCCCAGATACTGAAGGTCGGGGACGTGGTGACGGTGTATGTCGTGGCGGTGGAGAAGGAAAAGAATCAGATATCGCTGAGTTTGCTGAAGCCGGAGGAATGACGGCGCGCAGATTTCGCTGTGTTTGCAGTGCTTTGCGGACTTTTCCCGAAACTCGGGTTGACACAAAAAACCTGCCGCCCCCTGCAGAGCAGGGAGGCGGCAGGTTTTTTGTGTCCGTTGATGCCAAAGAATCAGTGATTAGGCCATACACATCTGCATGATGATAACCACGTCGGAGACAGTGACATTTCCATCAAGGTTGACGTCAGCCATCGTGAGCTGTGCTGCAGAAAGATCTTTATTACCAGCCAGATACTGGAGCAATAGAACGGCGTCTTTGACATCCACAATGCCGTCTAAGGTCACGTCGCCAAGGGTCGAGACATGGCTGACTTCCGCGTCGTTGAAACGAGCCATCGTGGGATTGCCGTCGATGTCCCACGCCACGCTGTCCATGGCGAAAGTCACTTTGGAAGCGTCGAAATTGGCGGCGTTCGCGGCCTCGAAGATCGCATAGCCGATCACCGTGTTCGTTGTGATCGCACGCGCGTTTGCAAACGTGAATTGATCGCCGCTGCCTACGAGCAGGTAGCCGGGAGCGGGTTCGAAGCCCACAAGGGTCAAGTCGGCCTTGTCATAGTAGGCCGTCGCGGTCACGCCGGTCGGGCCGTACTTGTAGCTGAGCAGTTCGATCGGGACTTTGACCGTACCGCCGCCAAGCAGCTCGACCTCACGGATGGCCTTAAGGCCTAAGTACTTCTCGGTGCGCTCGTCCACGATGCGGCCGCTGTAGTTCAGGCCGAAACCAAACTGATAGACGTTATTGTCGGCGTCGACATAGGGCGTCGTGTCCGGAACGTCCTCGGCGGACAATTCGATGTGATCCATGCTCCGCGGGAAGGTGACCGCCAGCATGCCGGTGGGCTCATATACACCGCTGATGACGTTCATGAACGCCTCTTGGGCTGCCTCTACGCTAACGACAATCGCGTCTACGAGGGGCTCAAATTCCGCGGGGACAATCGCGTTTCTGTAGTTGAGGATGAGAACGATAGGTTTGTCGCCCAACGCCGCTTTGGCATCGAGAAGATATTTCAGAACTGACTGATAATCCGGGGTAGCGTTGGGGAAGCCGATGTTGGACAAGTTTTCCTTGTAGTCGCCGATGGCCGGATTGGGGATTTCATATGCCTGGACGATGGAACCGTTGGCATGGTACCAGTAGCCGCCAATGGAAACCTCGCGTCCGACCGTTTTGGTATAGGGGGCGAACTGGGCGGTCTGGGCCCGGCCCGCGGTGCCGTTGCCGTTATTCGGGCCGGCGAGCATCACGATGCCGAAATCGGCCTCGGCCGGATCGTCCGTTACGTCGTAGTAGCGGTCGGCCATCTCAGGAATGTTTCTGTAGTCGTGACCTTGAGCGCCATAGCCACTTGTACCGCCTGGGTAATAGCTGCCAACGGCATAAGCCTTTAAGCTGCTATTCTCGATGGGCAGGAGGTTGTCATGGTTCTTGATCATGACGATGGACTGATGGTGCGCGTCAAAGGCAATCTGGTTCAGCTCGACACTGCCGTTCTCCGCATCCGCTTTGTCGGGATCGGAATAGGGATTCTCAAACAGGCCGCACTTCATGATGGTCTTGATCACGTTTCCGGCCCTGGCATCGACCAGCGCGTCCATATATTCCTGGCCGTAGGCGGGAATGCCGCGCGTCGGGTCGCCGTTCACGCCAATGTTGTAGGCCAATTGACACGTGGCGGCATTGCCGGTGCCGCCGGTCTGGGACATGCCGGACATGTAGGAGACGAAGTAACGCAGGGCGTCATCCACGCCGAATCTGCTTTGCATCCCATGGTTTGAAGCGCCGGTGCCGCCATAGATGCCCCAGTCTGAGGTGATCATGCCGTCCCAGTTTCTTCCTTCTCTGAGGAATTCATTCATGATAAAATTGCTGTAACCGCCGCCGACAAGCGAGAAGCGTTTGTCGCCGAGGAAGCCGTTCCCTCTGCCAAGGCCGTCGTCGCCGGTTGCGATGCCGTACGCGGTCATGCCCGCATTGGCGGTTTTGGAGGAGTGCGGCGGGAAAAGGCCAAAGCCGGAGGCGTCGGCCGCGGTGTTGATCAGCTTCTCATAGCCGCCGCCCGGATAGACCAGCCAGCCGCCAACTTGCGTATGGCCTTCATAGCCGAACTCGCCCGAGCCGGTGCCCAGAAGGTGCTTGGTCATGGCGCTGATGGAGTCTTTACCCCAACCTTCCGGGAGGCCGTAATCCTGGATGGGATCGCCTTCGGTGGTCTGCATGCCGGAGACCTCCGCCTGGACCAGGTCGACGAGCAGGTCATAGTCCTCGGTGATAGCGCTGCTGATACGGCTCCATGTCGGATGGGTGGACTGGTCAATCAGCGGGCCAAGCTGCTGGAAGATCTGGCTGTTTCTGTATTCCTGCGAGATCACCTGGCCGAAGGTATAGTGGAGATCCGCGCTGAAGGAGTTGGCCAGGCCGAGGGTGTTGGGCCAGCGGGAAATGTTTGTGACGGGCGGGTAACCGGTGCCGCCGCCGCCTTCGTCGTTGGCACCCGTGTCGATTATGCCGGTGTGAACCGGGTCGGAGCTGTAGGAGTAGGGGATCCCAAACGTGGTGGCCTCGGCGTTCCTCTGCTGGAGGTTGCCCGAGTTGCCGTCGGCTTGGGCGCCCTTGCCGATGGCTCTGCTCACGGCCATACGGTTGCCGTTGCTGACGGTGCCGTTGTGGGCCATCAGGGCGAACTTTGCGGTGAGCGGCATCTGCGACAGCAGATCTGCCGTGCGGGTGTTGATGTCCTCACGCCAGTCCTCATACACGTCGATTTTGCCGTTTTTATTGAGATCCTTGAAAATATAGCCGGAAGACGCGTCATAGATGAACTGGACGCCGGTGTCATTGCTGCTGCCAAGGACAAGACCGTTTCTGTTCGTAACCAGTCGCACCTTGGCGTAATTCGGGTATTCCGTATCCTCAGGAGCTGCGGAGATCTGAAGGGCGCACACGCCCATTAAAAAGACAATCGCGCAAAGGGTCGCGGTGAGTCGCTTCATTGCATTTTTCCTCCTCAAAGTAACAATTCTTTTCTAGTGTTTCGCACTGACGCTTCACTCTCTTTTTGGCGTCACCTTCTTCTGTCGTAGTATTTTTTTGTTTTCAGCTGAGCGCATCCCCCCTATGCAAGAGCTGCTGCATACCTGTGCAGCATGGCGGCAAACTCGGCGCGGGTCGCGTTGCCTTTCGGGTCGAACCTGTTGTTTGGTTTGCCGTTGATGATGCCCTGCATGACCAGCGCCTTGACAGGCTCCTTCGCGTAGTCGCTGACATCGCCCGCGTCGGCAAACGCTATCTCCTCGGCGGTATCGGGCGGCGCTTCTTCGGTGAACGCCTGGTAGCGGTAAAGGATGGCCGCCATCTGCTCCCTCGTGATGTCGTCGTCCGGGCCGAAAGTACCGTCGCTGTAGCCCAGAACGATCTTTTTGTCGGCGGCCCATTTGACGGCGTCTGTGTACCATATGCCTTCCGCGACATCGGGGAAGGGCATGTCCAAACCGTCCGTGCCGGGTTCCGACTCCATGCGATACAGCACGGTGACCACCATGCCGCGCGTCAAGGTCCTGCCCGGACTGAACAGTGTATCCGACGTGCCGTTCATCAGGTCGTTTTCCCACATGTAATACACGTCGTCGTAAAACCAGTCGCTCTCTGTGACATCTGTGAACGGGAAAAGCGATGCGAGCGGAAGCGTGGGATCATCAACAGTTTCTCTCCCGGAGTTGCTCGGGTTGCCCGGGTTGCTTGAGTTGTCCGGGTTGCTGGAAACCACTGTGACCGAGCCGTGGCTCGACACAGTCGCGTTAAAGTCGGTACCGTCATCTGACAGAATAGCCGTGACCACATTCAGAGAAGAGCTGCCCAGAGCCGCGCCTGGATTCACTTTATAGGTGTACCGCGCAACGACGCCGTCTATAGTTTCATTCGTGAACGAACCTGAGACGGCAACAAGGCGACCCATTGTAAGGTCATCGGAGGGTTCAACCATCCATCCGCTGGGGCATTGCGGTCCCGCCTCGATTTTCTCCGGTGTGAGTACCGCCGGGTCATATTCGAGTGTGATTTGCAGACCTGATGTCGCGCCGTTGAGGCTGACGTCCACCGCGATTGTGCTTTCCGGATACGCCTGCACATTGGCCACCGACAGAGTGGCTGACACGGCGGCCGACGCAGACGTCGCCATCCCTGTAAAGAGTGTTAAAAGCAGTACCACTGACAGCACATATGACAATGATTTCTTCTTCATTCCGAAGTCCTCCTGTTTCTCCTTATTATTGCTGAAAACATTCCTCTTCTTTTCTCGTTTATAAGCGCTTATAGTTCACTTAAGATTGATCCCCCTATCATATAAATAATTTGACTTACTCTGCCAGCCAATAAGGATTGAATTTCCACCCCCTTTATTTCTGTTGCTCGTGCGCCTTCATTTTATTTTTCTTGATCCGGATTGCGGTCAGCACAATACCGACAAGCACGATGGCCGCAATGATCAGCAGAAGAATGACCGATCCGCTGCCGTCGGAATGACCCCGATCTGGGTCGTTGGATGTTGATGCCAGTGCCGGCTTCTGGGTTGTTGGGGCCGGTGCTGATTCCTGGATTATTAGAGCCGGTGTCGGTTCCTGAGTTGTTGGAGCCGGTGCTGGCTTCTGGGTTGTTGGGGCCGGCTCTGGAGTTGTCGAATGCGGAGTTGCTGGAACCACAATCGTATCCACGGCATCGACAGTAAGCGACACGCCTTCTTCATCATAGATCAGGAGTTGTTCTATGCTGAACGAATAGGTCCCGTTCGCGTTGCTCCCGGCACGAAAAGTAAACGCAAGTACCGCGCCGTCTACCACTGCATTATTGGCTGATGCACTGACAAAGGAGCCGTTTACGAATGTACCGGTTGTCTCGTCCTGAGTGAACACTGTTATGCTTCCAGAAAGCAGACTTGTGGCTTCGATCTTTTCCAGTGTCAGCGCGCCGGTGTCATACATCAGAACCCCTTGGAAGGCCGCAAATGTTCCGTCCATGATCAGCTCTGTCGTGACCGTCTGTCCCGCGCTGGCGATGACATCTTTCACCTGCACCGTCACCTTGTCGGCCGCCAGCGCGGTGAGATCCACACCCCTCAAAATGTCGAGAAGCAGCACAAATATGAGGGCGCATTTGAGTATTATTTTCCTTCGCATGAACATACCATCCTTATTTCCTTTACCTATGACTGATCGATCATCGCTTCTAATTTTGTAATCTTAATTGCGTATTCATTGTTCTCATAAGTAATAAAAAGAATCAAAATCTGTCCACTGTCAACGGACTTCTTGACAAACTGAGCGCTGCCCGGCGATTCCTTCAGATTATAACCATCCCCCGTTGCAGTCCATTCCTGCTCCTGCAGGAGCTGTGTATATTGGAAAAGGTCGTCGGAAACCGAAAGGCTCTGATATGTATATTGCTTGCTGGGAAACTCATTCTTGCCTTCGGATTCCACACCTGTAACCGTCCGTTCGCCGACTACCGACGTAATGCTGGGGACTTTATCCCGACCAAAATTATATGTCCCCAGTGTTGAGGGATCAGCCTCATCGCTCTCACAGGCACTCAGCAAACAGGAAAAGAGAACCGCCGCAAAAACAAAAGCCCAAAAGCAGACATATTTTTTCATTGGTTGATAATCATCTCTTTCCGTTTTTATGATCACATCAATATGGCATTTTCAGCGATATAATCAAGGATCTTCTGGCTCAGGACGGCCTGCTTCACGTAAGGCAAACCATAATATTCCGCTTGTATAGAAATGTCGCTTGACCACAGATGTTCGGAAGAATACTTCGCCAGATCTTCATCATTGACCGAAATGCCCACATCCTCCGCCACGGCCTGGATGACCAAGCAATACGCTGCATTCTCCACGAGGTTGTCATATACATCCGCAACACATTCCTCCACACTGGAGAAACCCTCATATTCTTGCAGATATTTCTCCAACTCCATCCCGTTATAGTCCGCCAATTCCTGGTAACCATGCAACAGGACCGCTTCCTGGTATTTCATCAATGAATCGGGAATGGATTTGACGGGCACCTCAGTCCTGAGGAATTGCTCTATGTATTGCCCTATGAGATCTTTTTGAATGCTTGCCCGCATACCCTCCCTCATTTCTTCAACCGTTGTCCAGCCGTTGGACGAGGACAGATTCTTCACAACAAAGGCATCGGTCAATTCCTCCCTTTCGACAATATAATTGATGGTCGTCGCAAACACAGCTTTCTTGCCCTGTATTGCTTCTTCATAATAGTCGGCGGGGAAGGACACCTCGATATCAATTGTTTTTCCGGGCGTCTGCCCGATCAACTGTCCCAAAAAGCCATCAAGAAAGCTCAGCATACTATCTGTATCGTCTGTCGCTCCAATGGTGACATCCACGCCTGCGCTCATGGTAGAACCGCCCTCAAACGCAACCCCGTCGATCTTTCCCTCATAATCGATATTCACCGTGTCGCCGTCAGCGACCACGCGATCCACAATTTGGATTCTTGACATGTATCCGGCCATTAGGGTATCGATTTGGTATTGGAGATAATCATCCGAAATGTGATGTGCGTCGGCAGGAATGGTCATCGCTCGATAATTGAAATTTTCAACATAATCGAGCGCTTTGATTCCTTTCCAAAAACCGTCTCTATCAATCCCCGCACTGTATAAAAACGCGAGGCCGTTCTCCGATCCATCCGCGTCCGAATCACAACCGGTCAGCAGGATAAACGACATGAAGAGCACAAAGAGGAGGAATAAGAACCTTATGTATTTTTTCATGAATTCATTCTCCCAAAACTCTGACAATACTCACTTAAAAGTGGCCCCGAACGAGAGCGGAGTATCACCCCAAGCGGCTAAACAAAATTAGGAAACACTGGAATTTTCCGTTTTCAGTAAAAAGTGTTGAAAAATTCACGCATCCCGGCCCCATTCGCATTCTGTCGATCCCGCGACCCGCTGGGCCGCAGTGCCTTCGGCAGTTTCCGTGTGAACTTGTTATGCTATACCTTAATAACGTACAGGCAGTACGAGACTTTGAAAAAATCCGACCCCATTATAGTACAAAATTTTCTTAAAGTCAATGGACAATTTTGTACTACTTTTAAAAAATCACTGCACTTCTTACAATATTTTCCATATTTGTGTAGGCAAAAATCACAAAACCCCTTTACATATGCCCGCTTATTAAGGTATATCTTTTCAAAAACACCAAAAACGCCAAAAACCGCCGTTTCCGTAGGAGAAAACGGCGGTTTTTGGCGTTTCTATACTTTTCTCTTCGGGGACCGTCTCTCCATTTGCTGTAAAATCTCGATGAGTTCACTATTTTCCATGAAAACTGTTTCTTTTTTTCCATTTACTTTGCGGGAGAGCATCTTAATAATGGACATGTGGAATTGTATCGAAAATCCTGTCTGTGGCTGGAAGTGGGGAGGTTGAGACACGAAAATGGCGCATTGGTAGGGGATATTACGCCGTTGAAAAGAGAGTTTGAAACATTTTGGAAGAGAAAGGAAGGAAACTATGAAACGAACACAAGTAGGCGCTACAAAAGAGAACGGGGGAGGCCGGTCGGGACGGCGGCGGCCCGCGCGGGTCTTGGCGCTGGTACTGACGTTGGTGTGGTTGGTCACTCTGCTGCCGGCCGGACTCATCACGGGTGCCGCGGCCTCCGCAGTGACGGTACAGGTGACGGACCTTCAGACGGAGTACGAGACGAATCCGTTGGGGCTGGACGAGGCCCACCCCCGCCTGAGTTGGGCGCTGGCCTCCGACGCCCGGGGCGTCAAGCAGCAGCGCTATCAGATCACGGTGACGAAGGGAGCGTCCGACGGACCCGTCGTGTGGGCGGCGGACGAGGTCTCCGACAACACATTGAACATCCCTTACGGCGGCGCGGCTCTGGAACCCGCCACCCGGTACTACTGGCGCGTGACCGCGCAGACAAACGCCGGGACCGCTGTCAGCGAACCGGCCTGGTTTGAAACAGGCTTTATGAATCCGAAGATCGACGCATGGAACGGAGCCCTCTGGCTCACGAAACCCATGGTCTCCGAGAACCCGGATGTTGCGGATTACACGGTCGAATATGACTTTCGGATGATCAAAGACGGCGGCGGTCTGATCTTTGCCGCCACCGGGAACAACTACCTCATGTGGCAGTTCAACATCAATCCGGTGGAGCGCCCCTATGGGGGTACGCCCTATTTCCGGCCCCACCGTTGGAACCCGGGCGGTGCCTCGCTGGCGGAGATCAAAATTGACCACGTGATCCCGGACAGCGAGGAGGGCAAGCACGCCTGGTACCGCTGTCGGATTGTTGTAAGAGCGGGCCAAAGCGGCACCGTGATTACTACATCCGTGGGACCGGTGGGCGGAATGTTGACCGTTATCGACAACGCACGGACCGTCGCCGGCAGCTGGGAATTAGGAAAAATTGGATTTCGCCAGATCCACGACAACAACAATGAGGAGATAACCGAGTACGACAACATCGCGATCTGGGACGACACCGACGACGACAGCCGGCTTCTTTATGCGGAGACATTCGACAGCGCTCCTACCGGGATGTTCGGCACCCGCGGTACGACGCAGGACGGCGTCTACCGCGTGGGCGGCGAGACATTCACGAGCAGCCGTAACGTTGTAGATCCGGCTCCGCCGGAGGGTGGCGAGCCGCTGTTTCGCAAGGAATTTATCGTGGACAAACCTGTGAGGAGCGCCCGTCTTTACGCCACGGCCCGGGGCTATTATGAGTTCTCGCTCAACGGGGAGAAGGTGGGCGACGTCTATCTGGCCCCCGGCTGGACGGACTACTACTACACCATCATGTACCAGACCTACGACGTCACCGGTATGCTGCGGTCCGGCGGCAACGCCATCGGCGGCATGTTGGGGATGGGCTGGTACTCCGGCCCGCACCAGCTCTATGGGTACAACATGTACGGAAACACCCAGTCGCTGCTGGGGAAGCTGGTCATCACCTACGAGGACGGCATGGTGCAGACTGTTGTGACCGACGGGAGCTGGCAGTATCACCCGGGGCCGATTCTCTACGCCGAAAATTACGCGGGGGAGACCTACGACGCGCGTTACGACTGCGCCGGCTGGAACACGGCTGGGTACGACGCGGCCGGCTGGATACCCGCCGGAATCCATACGCCGCTGCCTGCCGCGGTGGATATCGTGCCGCAGACCGGGCCGCCTGTGCGCGAGGTGGAGCGGTTTGAGCAACCCGTGCTGACCGAGCCTGTGCCCGGCCAGTACACCTACGACTTTGGCCAAAACATCGCCGGTTTTGTCACCGTCAAGGTGAAGGGCGCCGCGGGCACCCGGATCACGATCCGGCACGGAGAGATGTTGAATACCACCACCGCCTATAAGAACCCCGGCGAGGCGGCTGTGAACAACGGCGACGGCCCTGTCGGTACCGTCTACCGGGCCAACCTGCGCGACCAGCAGGTGCCGGTCGCCTTCGACTATTACATCTTAAAGGGCGACCCGGCGGGTGAGACATACACGCCGCGTTTCACGTTCCACGGGTTTCGGTACATCGAAATCACCGGCGTGGACGAGGCCATCCCGCCGGAGGACGTCACGGCCATCGCCATCAGTTCCGACAACGCGCTCACCAGCGCGTTTGAGACATCCAACCCCAAGGTGAACCAGCTCTACTCCAATGTCGTCTGGGGTATGCGTGGCAACTTCGTCTCCATCCCCACCGACTGTCCGAATCGCGATGAGCGTTTGGGGTACACCGGCGATACCCAAATCTTCGCCGGTACGGGCGTCTACCTGGCCAATGCCGACCAGTTCTATGCCAAATGGCTGCGCGACCTGCGTTCCTACCAGATGAACGAGGAGACGACGGGGGAGCACAAAGGGTTGGTACCCGTGCTGATCCCGGCCGTGCGTACGTCTGGTTTCACACAGTGGTCGAACGCCTGGGGCGACGGGGCCGTCATCGTCCCGTGGCAGATGTACCAGCAGTACGGCGACGAGCAGATCATCCGCGACAGCTTCGACTCGATGAAAGCCTGGTGTGACTTCCTCAATGCGCCCGAGCGGAGCGCGGACTACATCCGCAATCGATACACCGGGCGCGACAACAACTACGGCGACTGGCTCGCGGTGGAAAGTTCGCCCCAGAACATGACCAACACGTTGTTTTCGGCGTATTCGAACAAACTCTTTGCCAAGATGGCCCGCGTCATCGGCGAGACGGAGGTCGCGGATCAGTACGACGCCGTCACGCAGAACATCGTAAACGCCTTCACGGCCACGTTCCGCAACGCGGACGGCACACTGAAGGCGACCAGCCAGACCCCGTACGCGATGCTCATCTACTTCGGGCTGGCCGACGAGGCCGACAGCACCTTTTTGGCCGAGACGCTGATGGAAAATGTCCGTACCCACGGTTGGAAGCTGACATCCGGATTCATCGGCGTCAGCTACCTGACTCCTGCGCTGTCGCAAAACGGCCAGTCGGAGGCGGCCTTCCGGCTGCTGGAGCAGGAGGACTACCCCTCTTGGATCTACAGCATCAATCAGGGTGCCACCACCACCTGGGAGCGCTGGAACTCCTACACCGTCGCGAACGGCTTCGGCTCGGTGGGGATGAACTCCTTTAACCACTATGCCTTCGGTTCCATCGGCGAGTGGATGATGTCGGGCGTTTTGGGCATTCGGCGCGACGAAGCGGCGCCCGGGTTTCGCCACTTTGTTCTGGACCCGCAGTACGGGGGGACGCTCACTTACGCCCGCGGCCATTACGATTCCGTGTCGGGGCGCATCGAGAGCGCCTGGACCTGGGATCAGGACACCGGCGATTTCACCTATAACTTCACCGTGCCGGCCAACACCGGCGCCACCGTGTCCGTCCCGACCCGGGACCCCTCACTGGTCCTGGAGGGCGCGCAGGCCGCCGCCGAGGCGGAGGGCGTCACCTACCTGGGGTACGACGCGGCGTCGCAGCGGGCTCTTTATGAGGTGGCGTCCGGGTCTTATGCGTTTATGTCCGACGTGGCGGTCATCGGGGAGCGCCGCGACTTGACGGTCCAGAGCGGCACGCCCGACGCCATCGCCGAGGTGACCGCCCATCTCGCCTCCGGAGATACCCGACCTCAGAAGACGCCGGCGCTGGTCACCGTGGGCTCCAAAGAGACATTCTCCCTGTCTGTGCGTCCCTATAACGACGTGGACTTCGCGTTCGAGGCGTGGGAAGACGGATTGGTCGACAACCCACGAACCTTTGAGGGGCTGGCCGGGGATGGGACTCTCACGGCCCGCTTCAGATGGATCGGCGCCGAAAATCTGTTGACCGGCGCGACGGTCACAGCGCAGGCCAGTCACACAAGCGAGTTGAATGGGTCGTGGGGCCGGGACAACCTGATCGACGGCCTGCTGACGGCTCGGAGCGGCCGCAACGGCTGGACCAGTGCCATCGTGGGCGAAAACCCCACCGGAAGCAACATCCCGATTGTCACGTTCGATATGGGCGCGCCCAAACCCTTTAACCGCCTACACCTCTACCCCCGGAGCGACGCGCTCACGCTGGAGGGGAAGATGGCCGGTTTCCCGCGAGACTTCAGGCTTGAGGGCTCCCAGAACGGGTCCGACTGGACGGTCATCCGGTCCGAGACCGACGTGGAGGCGCCCTATCTTGCCCCGTACGTGCTCACCTTTGCGCCGCAGACATGGCGGCACCTGCGCATCGTCTGTACCCGCCTGGGCACGCCGGCCGGCGACGACGGCAATGGGACCAACTACCGGATGCAGCTCAGCGAGGTGGGCGCCTATCTGATCACAGGCGCCGAGGCCGGACTCCAAGCCCTCCGTGTGGATGTGACGGACCGGGCCAATGTCCAGATCTATGTGAACGATGCGGTGCAGCCGGCGCCGTACCTGGGCGTCTTCCCGACGGGCGAGAGCGTGCAGGTCCGCTTCGCGGCCCGCTACGCGGGCGAATACGGCATCGTGGGGATCGACGGCGCCGATTTCGGCGACGAGACGCAGCCGGCCTATGTGGTGCAGATGGATCGGGACTATACACTGCTGGCGCACACTGAGTGGACAGGTCCTGTCAATCTGGCCTGCGGGAAGATCCCCGTCGAGGCGGACAACGCGATGACGGGGGCTGCCGACGGCACCTGGGGTTCGAACAATCTGGTGGACGGTGAGCGCCTCAGCCGCGCCGGGAAAGGCGGTTTTACGACGGCGATCTACAACGGCCAGCGCGACCTATCCGCAAATCCTCACAAGCTCACAATCGACCTTGGCACCGTGAAGAACGTCGACAGGGTGTACCTCTACCCAAGGACAGACGCGCAGGCGGCCGCAGGCGGCTACGCGAACTACCCGGAGAACTTCACAGTTCAGGTGAGCACCGACGGCACAAACTACACGGCGGTCAAAACGGTGACGGGCGAACCGGCGCCGACGGAGACGCAGGGCCGGGGCGAGTACGCCTTTGATGCGGCGCCGGCGCGTTATGTACGCATTGTGACGACGATGTTGGGTCTGCCCGCGGTGGGTGAGAGCGCCACCTACAATCGTCTGCAGCTCGCCGAGATTGAGGTGTACGGCAAGTCCGACTTTACCTTTGACGTCGTAGCGGACCGGACGGCCCGGACTGTGACGGTCACGGGGGCCGGCTTCGAGCCGGGTGAGCGGGCGCTGCTGCGCACGGGCTACAACTACGCGCCGGCGGAGACGGATGATTACCACACCTATGTGACGGCGGACGACGCCGGGCGCGTAGAGCTCACGCTGCCGGATTCGGCGACGGCGGATCTGCCTTGGTTGGGCGGACACCGTTACTACGCGTCGCTGGGCGGCGTCACGAGATCCGCGCCGATCCCGGCGGCGGTGCGGGCGCACTCGTCGGCACGCATCTCACTGCGCATCAAGGGCAAAGCGCCGCTGAATCTGAACGTGGAAGCGCTGCCGGAGGAGGCGTACACTGTGACGTCGAGCAACCCCGCCGTCGCGGCGGCGGAGCGGGTCGGCGGCGGTTGGGTGGTCACCGGCAAGAAGGCCGGTACGACGCTCATCGTGGTGCGCGCGTCGGATGAATTCGGCGGCGCCACCCACCTGGTGACAGTCTCCGTCGCCTGAGGACAAACCAGCATTTCCCATAATCTTCTTCCCTTAAGTAGGTGGCGGCAGATTTTCTGAATTGTGGAAAATCTGCCGCCACATTTCATTGTTTTCCATCCAAAGTGTTTCGTTTTTTCCATTTACTTTTGACGCAACGAGGGATACGATGGAGACGAACACGATGCTTTGTCGTTTTCTGCCGGCGGAGGAAGAAAGCCGGCGGTAGAAGAGGCCTTTCGGCACCGTGCGGAAAAGTAAACTTTTCCGCACGGTGCTTTTTTTATGGTTCAGACACCATATTTGGGGGGAAACAGACTATTTTTATCTGCTATTTTGTTGAGAGCGGTGTGTGCGGAAAAGTTTACTTTTTAGAACAGAATGGTGAAATATGGGAAATTGGAAGATGAGGGCAGATCATCAATACGCAGTTTGCCAGCGGCATTCAGTTCACGGTTTTCCACGGCTACTCCGCTCAAGAGGGTGCGGACGCGGACTATGTCAGAAATGCGAATTTCTGGACTCCCACTTACTGGCCCGGTCACGAAGGCATGTACGATCGGTTTTCTGAGCGCTGGGGTCCCCGTCAGCCCGCATTCCAGCACTATGGCGACTATATGTCCATGCTCGCCAGGGCTCAGGCCATCCTGCAACAAGGGATTCCTCAAGTGGATATCGGTATCCTCCACACAGACTACAACAACAACAACGGCGGTGCCACCACGGGCAGCAGCGATCCTCTGTTAGGACTTTCCGCCGGCACATATGACCCCACACGTGACAACAGAGGTCTGTATTGGCAGGATATGTCTTTGCAAAACAACGGTTACACCTATGACTATTTTGCGCCTCGCAACCTGACACTGGTGAAGGAGGCCGGAGTGCCCATATATGCCAACGGCGAACTGCTTCCCACCAGAGTTGGATATCAGGCCCTGATCGTCTATCAAGATGCCATGGAGATGGCCAGCGCCAAGACACTCCTTGAATTGGCGCAGGAGGGGTTGCCGATCATCTTTGTGGACAATGTGTTTGAGGATCGTGTGAACAACAACACCGCCATCCCGGCCAACGACACAGACACCAACAAAACAGGTGTCGTCAAAGCCGCTTCCCGCACCCTCTCTTTGGGTGAAAGCGATGCAGATCTGCAAGTGGTCGTGGATCAGATCAAGGCTCTCCCCAATGTCAAGACTTTAACCGACGGCCAAGGATACGACCCGAGTAAACCCTATGACTCGGCTGTTCTCCAGGCGCTCCAAGACCTCGGTATCTATCCGCACACAGAGTTGATCGGCGGCATTAAGAACATTTATACACAAATGCGCAAAACTGATGGCGCGAACTATGTGTACGTCTACAATGCCGTCAGTGACTTCGACTACAACGGTGTGCCGATGATCGAGGCCAAGGACGGTCCCGCGACTTTTAACATGAGCGTTGACGTCGCCGGTAAGCCCTATATGATCGACACATGGACAGGTGATATCACGGAAGTCGCCGATTATACGATCGCGGCCGGCCGCACATCCTTCAATGTGACACTGCAACCCGGCGCGACGGCTTACTTCGCGTTGGATCCGAATGATGCCGGCGACAGCCTGCACGCCGTTTCGACTGATGCCGACAGAGCGACGATGGTCAACGGGAAACTGATTGTGAGTGCCGCCAAGAGCGGAACCTATACCACCACGCTGAGCAACGGCAGCCAGGTTGTGAGTCATATTGCAGCTCCGGGTGCGAACATCCCGCTGACCGATTGGAGCCTGGTGGTTGACAGCTATACCAATGGCGCCAAGGTGGTAAACATCGAAGACCGCGGCTTGGGTTATGTGACCAAAGAAGCATGGTATCCGACGGTGCACGCTTTGTTAGGCTCGGTACAATTGGATTCACTGAAACCGTGGAAAGATATCCCGGAAATTGGCGGAGGAGTCTCCGGTGTGGGCTATTATACCACTACATTCACACTGCCTGACGACTGGAATGCAAACACGAAGGGCGCCTATTTGGATGTCGAGAATCTCAACGGGAACACAGCGCAAGTATTTGTCAACGGCCTCGTAAATAGCGAGGTGACACCAATCAATACAGACAGCTCCGTAAGCTTCGAAAGGGATGGAAAAGTTCCCGGCTTTGATTTCGTGGCCCGGAGACTGGATATCAGCGCATATCTGAAGCCGGGCGTAAACACGATTACCATCTCAGTGGCCAGTACACTGGAAAACGTCATAAGGTATCTGGGAACTCAAAACGGAGTCGCTTATGGAGCTCTGTATGACACATGGACCAATAAACAGGCATATGCCGATGCCAGCGCGTCAAGTCCGTGGCAGTCCTATGGAATGGTAGGTGATGTGGAGATCGTAACCTATGGGAAAGAAGCAATCGCCGCCACGACAGTCGGCGTCCGAGCGGGCGCGCGGACGCCGTTTGGCAGCGAAGTCGAATACACCTTCGGCGCCCAGGACATGGAGACTGTCAACCTGATAGAACTCACCTTCCGTGTGGGCGGCGATCTGCTGAGCGGGGCCGCCGCCGCCCTGGAGGCGCTGAACGGTTTTGCGGTGTTTGACGACATTCGGTGGCAGGATCTCGGGAACAACCAGTGGCAGGGCAAGGTCATCCTGGGGATCCTTGAAAACGGCCAGACCAAGACCGGCGCGGCGGATGTGGCGAAACTGAAATTGGACGCTGTGAAGCTCGGCGACGCGAAAGTGACGCTGACGGCGGCGGCGGTCTACGGGATCGACATTGTGGACGGCGAGGCGGTATCCCGCGAAAGGGTGTCTGTCATCAATCCGGCCACCGCCGTCACCAAGGTCGTAAGCGTCTACGACGCAAACGGCGACGACAAGGTGGACCTGGCCGATCTCTCATTGGCATTCTACTACTACCAGTCTCGTCAGGACGACGTCCATTGGGAGAGCGCAAAAGTCGCCGACGTGAACGGCGACAACATCGTGGACATGCGCGACCTGGTGGAAATTTACGCGCACTTCATCGCGTGAGAGAGGACCGTATTGGAATTCTATATTGCGGAAGTCGCACAGCCGATGACGCAAAATATAGAAAAATGATGAAAAGAGAGGTAAAGACGATGAGAAGACGAATCCTGTCCTGTGTGCTTGTGGCAAGCCTTTTGTTGTCGCTGTTCGTGGGCGTTATGCCGGCGGCCGGCGCGGCGCCTGCGGGTGGCGGCGCCGTCATCGAGTACTTCAAAAATCCCGACGCGAACTCCAAGCCCATGGCGCGCATGTGGTTCCCGGACGCCGAAGCCGGCGCGGACGATCACGATCTCATTGAAAAACAGATTCTCGAATTGGCGGCCAAAGGCTTTGGCGGCGTTGAGGTCGCCATGCTCGCCGACGGCGTCAGCTATGACAACGCCGCGGGTGCCGTGTACGGCTGGGGCACCGACAACTGGAGCAAACTCCTCAAAAAGGTTCTGAAAGCGGCCGCGAAAGTCCCCGGCGGTTTTCAGATAGACATGACCATCACCGCCCACTGGCCGCCCGCGCTGGACACATTGGACCCCAATGACGACGCGGCCAACGAGGAACTGTCGTACAGTTTTACCAAGATTACAGACGGCATTTTGCAGGGCGGCACGGTTGACCTGAGTCTTCCGACACAGAAAATAAGTCTCCCGGCCGGCGGGTTTGGCGGCGGTGGAGCGACCACCAATTTCCTGTTCACCGACACCTTTGTGGCGGCTGCCGCAGCGAAGGTCGTTGGTATCAACAGCGGGAAATATGTTCTCGACTTTGATTCGCTGACGCCCATCGCGGCTGTATCTCAAAAGATGGGCGGCGACGGTCCGGGCGGCGCGGCCGGTTTTGCGGCCGGCGTACCAGACGCGGCCACCGCCGCGGCGAAAGGCTGGAACTATCAAACCAATGTCGTCAATTTCTTCGGTCCCGATCCGGCGGAGCCGCTGCCGGACGGCATGAAGCTGGACGCACAGCGCAATCGGAAACGCATGGCCGACTGGCAGTACGAGTACAAAGCCGACCTGAGCGGCCTCACGCTTGGCGACACACTGAATGACGACACGACCATTCAGCCCGGCGACTGGGTCGTTGTCTCTATCTTTTACCGGGGCACAGGCCAGAGTATATCAGGTGGCAAGATCATGCACAACGGCGCTTTCGTGACCAATTACTACAACCAAGCGGGCACCCAGGCGGTGACCGGATACTGGGACGACATGTTTGCCAGAGACCCTGAACTGCTGGACCTGATGAAAGCGAACCCGGGTTACATCTTCGAAGACTCCATTGAGTCTTCCAGCGCGGAGTCGTATTGGGCGCCCAGCGTGTTGGACGATGTCGAAGATGAGTACGCCTATAAAAACATTCTGCCCATCGTGGCTGCCAGCAGATACATGGCGGGTATGTTCGGAACAAAGACCCGCTCAGATTTCTTCCTGTTTGATGACGACGTACTGGCCGGCCGTATTTATGAGGACTACAACGACAAATTGGCCGGACTCTATGTCGATTACCGTGTCAATGGCGTCTTGAAATGGGCCCGTGATACGGCGGGTTGGGGCTTCCGCGGCCAGACCTACCATTTGCCCGGCCTTGAGATCGCCAGCGCGGCGATGGTGGCTGACGTGGCCGAGTGCGACAATATGTCAAAGGGCGACGGCGTGCGCTATCAGTCGGGCACCGTAAACGTAACCGGAAGGGATTATCTCACCATGGAGGCCATGACGGGCCTGACCGTCAATCTGGCCAGTATGGGCGACATCAGAACTGAGATCGGACAGAATTATTCCGACGGCGTCAGCCGCGCGATCCTGCACGGTACGCCCTATGCCAAGACATTCAACGGCTATAACGCGGGCTGGCCGGGCTGGCTGCCATTCGGTGCCGGGTCCTTCGGCGACGCCTATACATACCGTCAGGCGTACTGGGACGACATCACGACTGAAACCGATTACATGGCCCGGAATCAGGCCATCATTCAGAAAGGGCAGGCCCAAATCGATCTGGCCGTCCTGATCGACAAGGAGAAGACCTATGACTTTGAGAGCGGCAACCGGTTCCAGAATCTCCTCGATCTGGGGTATTCGTACAATCCGATCAGCGAATCGATCCTGAGCCACCCGAACGCCACCGTCAGCGGCGGTCGGTTGGCCCCGGACGGCCCCGCTTTCAAGGCTCTCGTCGTGGACAGGGTATCCATTTTGTCTGTGGATGGCATTGACAAATTGATTGAGTACGCCGTCGCCGACCTGCCCATCGTGGTCTACAACAGCAACATCGCGCGGGTTTACGGCAGCGATGTGGCCGACGACGCTGTGTTGGCGGACAAGTTCAACACATTGCTGGCCTTGCCGGGTGTCAAAAAAGCGGACACGCTGAATGCAGTGCGTGACGCGTTGAAAGAACTGAACATCACGCCCTATGCCGACTACAGCGCCCCCCAGCTTGAGACCACGATGTATACCGATCCTGCGGACGGCACCAACTACTACTACATGTACAACAACGCCTTGCCCACGAACAGCGGCATGATGTCCAACGGCGCGGGCAAAAAATACAAGGGCGGCGACAAGGCCATTCGCAACGTCGCCGTCACCCTGGCAGGCGACGGCGTCCCATATCAGCTTGACGCCATCACCGGCGAGATCCGTCAGGTGGGAGAGTACACCATCGGCAACGGTACGGTCGCCTTTGTCATCGACGAGCTTTATGGCGGCGATTCCGTGATTTACGCGGTCACAACCAACGCGACGGATTTCCCGGCCGCGAAGACCTACGTGAAGAGCGTGGACAAGCCCTCCGAGCAATACAGCATTGCGCGTTCCGGCGGCGGTCTGACTTTGCGGTCCAATACTCCGGCCGCCTACACGGTCAGACTGTCCGACAATGCAACAAAGAATGTGACCGTGGCAAAGACGCTCGGCGCGCTTGACTTGAGTGACGCGAAATGGGATTTGGTCATCAAGAGCTACGGTCCCACAGACGACGGGAACGATCCGAGCGAAAGCAAGATCACCACGGTCGATTTCGGAAAACAAAATCTGATCGACTGGGAAAACATCGCGGCCTCTGACGCGCAGCTTGCGCAGCTCGGCGTCAACCACATGCGGTATGTATCGGGCATCGGCGAATACACCCTTACCTTTGACGCCCCAAGCGACTGGAACGCGACGACCGGCGCGTATCTGGACGTCACATACGGCTGGGATCAAATCGGATCGGTCACTGTCAACGGTTATACGTTCCCCGCCAACAACGCCAGCGACCGCTTGGACATCGGCGGCGCTTTGGTTCCGGGCGCGAACACCATCGCGATCAAGCTGTCCACCACTCTGTTCGCCAGAACTTTCTTGGAAAACAGCGGGTACGCCGACAACAACGGCACTGTGGAACCCGCAGTCAGCGGCGGATTTGGCGGCGGCGGCGCCACACCGTATATGAACGGTCTCCGGACTGTGAAACTGACCCCCTACACCCAGATTCTTCTTGAGACGGCTGTCGGCGTCCGCACCTCCGCGAGGACGCCGTTTGGCGGCAAAGCCGAATACACCTTCAGCGCCCAGGACATGGAGACTGTCAATCTGATCGAGCTCACCTTCACAGTGGACGGCAATCTGTTGAGCGGCGCGGCGGCCGCCCTGGAGGGTCTGAACGGCTTCACAGTATTCGACGCGCTCACATGGAAGGATCTTGGGAACAACCAGTGGCAGGGCAAGGTGATATTGGGAATTATTGGGAACAATCAAACCAAATCCGGCGTGGCGGACGTGGCGAAGCTGCAACTGGACACCGTGAAGCTTGGTGACGCGGCGGTGACCCTGACAGATGTGAAAATCTACGGGATCGACATTGTGGATGGAGTAGCCGTGTCCCACACACGGAGCGGCAAAATTGCCCCGGCCTCCGCCGTCGCCAAGATCACCAGTGTCTACGACGCAAACGGCGACGACAAGGTGGACCTGGCCGACCTCTCATTGGCGTTCTACTACTACCAGTCCCGCCAGGGCGACGCAAACTGGGAGAGCGCAAAAGTGACCGATGTGAACGGCGACAATGTCGTGGACATGCTGGACCTAGTGGAGATTTACGCGCACTTTATCGCGTGAGAGACGAGGACATAAACATGAGATATATCAAAACGGCTGCTTTCGCGACCCTGGCCGCGCTGTTACTGTCACTGTGTATGCCCGTAGCGTGGGCCGCGCCGGAGACATTGACGGTGACCGTCCCCGCAGGGGACGACAGCTTTACGATCGAACTGGCGGTGGATGACGGCGACGAGCCCTATGCGGGCATCGAGTTTGGCTTGACCATAGACAACGAAAACGCGCTGCGATTTGCCTCCTTCGCGAAAAGCGAAGCGCTCTCCGGCGCGCAGGAGTCTCCCTTTGTCACCGCGCGGGATGTCCACTATTTCGGTTTTTTCACAAACGCCAACACATACAGCGGACGGTACACGGTCGGTATGCTGACGTTTGACGGCTACACGGGCAGCGAGACGGTCACGCTCACCCTGTCGCACAGGAAGGTGGTTCGACTGCTGGCCGACGGGACGACGGCGGGTCAGGACAACACCGAAGATGTCGTCGTGATCACAGTCCGGCGGGCCGGTTCCGGCGGCAGCGGCAGCAGCAGCGGCGGCAGAAACAACACGGTGGTTGTCGACGTGCCGGGCCCGGACACGCCGGCGGCCGGCGACAGGGAGCTGTACAGCGACGTCACGGATCCCGACGCGTGGTACTACGACGCGGTGTATTTCGTCACCGACTACGGCTTGATGAACGGCACCGGCGGGGGTAAATTTTCCCCCGAGAGGCCCATGACGCGGGCCATGTTTGTGACGGTACTGGGCCGGCTGGCGGAGAAGCAGGGCGAAGAGGTCGCCGGATTCAGTCACACCTTCCAGGATGTACCCGCGGGCCAGTGGTACACGCCGTACGTCGCCTGGGCGGCCGGCAAAGGAATCGTGCAGGGTCACAGCCCCACAAGGTTCGCCCCGGACGAGACCGTCACGCGCGAGCAGATGGCGGCGCTGATCATCCGTTTCTGCGACGCCTTAGCGATCGAACTGGGCGACGACATCGAGATCACCTTCTCGGACGCCGGCAACATCAGCGGCTGGGCCGAGGCGGCCGTAGTACGCGCGGCGGCAGCCGGGCTGATGCAGGGCTCCAACGGCCGGTTCAGGCCGCTGGCCAGCTCGACCCGGGCCGAAATCGCGCAGTTGATGATGAACTTTGTGAGCGCATACTTAGAGCCGACGGATCAGTCATGACGCCATCCCCGCCGACGGCAGTGGGAGACTCCGCACTGTAACGCCGCGAAGATGCGAAGATTACACCCTTTCTCTTCCCTTAGACAAAGCAGGGCGCCTGATGGTCCGGCACATGGCCCATCAGACGCCCTGCTTCGTCGAAATGCGCGCGGTTGAAGCGGGCATTGAAATGTGGAGACAGGATGTGGTATACTCAGGGTGACGAAGTGGTAAACCAAAGCAGGGACCGAAACCCAAACGGAGGAATGTGGATGTATTATTTGGTGGAAGGGTATCGACACCCTGAGGATCCCTTTGTGCAGGAGGTGCTGAAGATGAACGAAGGGCTGCGAACGTTTGCGGAGCAATATCATTTTAACGCCAGCGACCCGAAGGTGCAGCAGAAGTACTTCGACTACCAGATGGCCCTCTGGGCCGAACGCGACCGCCGTGAGACGGCCGTAGCCATCAGCGATGCCAACTGGCGCGTTATTGTGGCGGACAAGGATGCGGCCCTCGTGGACAAGGACGCAGAGATCGCACGGCTCCGCGCTCTGCTCGGTAAAACCAAACAATAACGGCGATGCGGACGGGCGGCGGAATGCCGCCCGTTTTGATTGCCAAGGACAAAGCGGGGCGTCTAATGAACCGGTACATGGTACATCAGGCGCCCCGCTACGTTGTACGATGGCAATTTGACTTTTTGCCCAAGAAGTGTCACAATAGCATTGCCCCGGTGGAGCTCCTAGTAGGCTGTGTCATCTAAAGGTTGTCAGCAAGCGGCGAGGATTTTTTTCGTCAGACAAGGCGGCGGAACCCGCTGATACTGGCGTGTATCAGCGGGTTCCGCCAACGCTGTCTGGCGGGAAAAAGACCGGCGCTTGGTAAACATTTAGGTGACACAGCCTACTAGCTTTGTTGCTTTGGTGATGACGATGTACTTTCATATATGGAGCACAGTACATTTGATTTATCGGGGATGTTGTCTATGATGTATGTCAAGACAAAGCGCGACGGCGGTTTTGTGCTGCTCAGATACGACCAGATACGCTCCGATTTTATGCAGCCGCTCGTGCGCGAGTGCCGCGGTGTCATACTCGACGAGTCCGACGAATACCGCCCTGTGTGCGTGCCGTTCTTCAAGTTCGGCAACTACGGCGAAAGCTATGTGCCGGACATTGACTGGTCGTCCGCCGTCGTGCAGGAGGAATTTCTTTCATATTTCCCGGAATACAGCGGTGTATTTGGCAAGCTCACGGACAAAATCGCGGCGTTCGCGGAGCGGCAGGACAAGTTGTTTGCGGAGATTGCGGCGGTGAAGTACGAGACGCGCAAAGACCTCGCGGCGGTCGTCACAAAGACCGAATGCCCGGCATGTCTGTTTGCGTTGCTCGACAGCAAAGAACAGCGCGCGCGGGACTGGCTGATGTCGCGTTCGGCGGACAAAATACTGCAAATGCTCGGCTTGGCGGCGGAATGATAGCGCGCTATGCTCCTGCTATCCCCAAAACGGATCGTTTTCTTTCAGGAGGAAAGCCGGACCGTTCATGGTCGTTTCCTCCCAAAGAACGCAGGCGTCACGTCGTTGCAGACGACGGCAAAGGACATAGCGTTCGCCTCCTAGAACAAGTCGCAGAAGACGGCGCCGGTCAGTTTTGCGAGATCGTCGGGCGCGAGCTCGACCTGCAAACCGACACGGCCGCCGCTGACGTGGATGGTATCGTACCATTGCGCGGTTTCGTCAATGAAGGTCGGGAACTGTTTCTTCATTCCAACCGGCGAACAGCCCCCGTGGACATAGCCTGTCTTTGGCTCAAGCGCCCGTGACTTGATCATCTCGATGTACTTGTCGCCCGCTGCTTGAGCCGCTTTTTTGAGGTCGAGTTCCACCGTACTTGGTATGACGAACACATGTAAGCCTGTGTGTTTCCCCTCTGTAACGAGCGTCTTAAAGACGTGCTCCGGCTCCTGGCTAATCTTCGCGGCGACCGCAACGCCGGAGATTTTGCCGTCGGATACGTCGTATTCACGCACGGTGAAGGCAATGTTTGCGGCTTCCAGTATGCGGATTGCGTTTGTTTTGGTCATAGTGGATACCCCTGTGTGGTGACGTCAGCCGGTGCCGATGGCTTGGAGAAATTTCAGTTTGTCCTGTTTGCGCCAGGACTCCGTTTTTTCGTAGAGCGTGCGTCGGCTGATCCCGCACAGGGCGGTGATTTCCCGTGTGGTCAATTCGCCGACGCGCCATCGTCGGTACAAGGTCTCGAAATCCTCCGGCATCTGCGCCGGCGTCCGCCCAAACAGGATACCGCGCGATCTGGCGGCGGCGATACCCTCGGCCTGACGCTGGCGCAGGGTGTCGCGCTCCAACTGGGCAAAGAAAGACATGATCTGCAGCGTAAGATCCGAGATAAACGTGCCAAGCAGGTCCTTGCAGTAAGTGGTGTCGAGAAGCGGCATGTCGAGCACCTTGATGTCCACCCTCTTGTCCTTGGTGAGAATACGCCACTGTTCGATGATCTCTGCGTAGTTGCGTCCCAGCCGGTCGATGGATTTCAGATACAGCATGTCCCCCGGTCGCAGGCGTCTGACCATGCACCGGTAGGCCGGTCGTTTGAAATCTTTGCCGGACTGCTTGTCCATGTACAGGTTCTGCGCCGGAATGTCAAAGGGGGCCAGCGCGAGAAGCTGGCGGTCCTCATTTTGTTCCTGCGTAGACACCCGCACATAGGCGAAGACTTTCATATGCACTTCCTCCCTCCCTGGATGTGTTTGACAGACATCCATGTCTCAAAGAAATTATACGGGAGACGGAGGCATTTGCAAAGTCTGTTTTTTCAGGTGAGGAGAGCCGACGCCGCCTGCAAAACGGTGGAGAAGCACAGAGCGTCCGCGCGTATGTGCGGATCTGCCTGCTCACCCGCAGACACGGGGGGAGCAGGCAGACCATTCACGAGCTTATCCCTTCTCAAAGAGCACAAGCGTCACGTCGATGTCGTGGCTGCTGACGAAGTCCTGAATCGCGGCGCCGGCAACGCGGAGCGCATCCTCTTTCGGGTAGCCGTAAGCACCGCTCGAAATCAACGGAAACGCGATGCTCTTACACTGGTTTTCCACGGCCAGCCGGAGCGAATTTGTGTATGCCGCGCGGAGCAGTTGTTCGTTTTGTTCGGCGCTCCAGTGGCGGTACACGGGCCCCGCTGCGTGTATGACGTACTTTGCGGGCAGATTGAAACCGGGCGTGATGACCGCTTCGCCAGTTTTTATCGGCGCGAGCTTGTCACACGCGGCCTGGAGCTTCCGCGCTCCCGCCGCGTTGAAGATGGCGCCGCACACGCCGCTGCCTCTCGCAAGGTCGGTATTTGCGGCGTTAACGATGGCGTCCACATACAATTTCGTGATATCGTTGAAGATGATGGAAATGGACATGACGTTCGCCCCCCAGATTGAGTATACCCTGCATAGTATAGCACGCATGCAATCATCTTGCAACAAATTTTGTAAATCCCGAGTATCAGTCATCAAGCCGTGGACGCTTGCCGTTTTTGCTCTATATCTGTCTTTTCATAGCTTGTACGAATTGGCGCAAGTCCACATCTTCCGAGCCGACGCTGGCGATTTCTACAAACACGCCGCCTGTTACAAACATTATCGACGCCAATCCTTCATTCTCCGACGCAAAACCTATGTCAACAGGCAACTCGTCCTGCTCCCATCTTGGGATGTTGGGATTGGCACAGTCCGCGAGCCGCCTGATCAGCGCGTCTTTCGCCTCGCTAAACGATTCGGTATTGACGACGCGGATTCGGACGCGGGCGTCGCCATTCTTATCGCTCGCATAAAAATCCTCGTAAGAGCGCGGAGCGCCGATGGAAGCGCGGCGAACCGACGTAAATCCGGGGAAGGCGGTTTTATCTACCATCAAGGCGCGCTTCGTTTCCGCTCCGCGGCGGCTTTCTTTCGGCCATCCCGCAAAGGCGTAGCGTTCCATCGCGTCGCCCAAAAAATCATCGGCCATATTCCCGCCCCCTATATCACCGTTTTATAGATGTTATTAAAATTGCTGTTGTAATCCAAGCTGTATTTGCATTTCTTCACGCCTTCGTCATCATTGGTCGCCAAGTGTTCCCGGTACGATTCGCACAGCGGAATTTCCCGCCCCGCCGCGATGGGATCGCTGAATTTCGAGAAAATCATGCCTGCCGGCAGCAGCTTGATTTCCGAGCCGGCGATGCCGGGGGCTTCGGAACCATCCAGATGAAGGCAGGCGTCGTAAACGCGATAATTGTTTTCCTTCGGGACAAGGGCGGTTTCGGTGTCCAGCGGCTCGGACACGCTCACCTCATGGTAGCTGAAACTGCCATTAAACGGCGGTTTCCATACGTCGTAGCCAATCGCTATGATCGGATTGCAGGCAAACCCGCTGCCCATCCTTTTCTCGCTTACCCGGCAGCCGAGCGCGCCTGCGAATGTGGCCACGATGGTGGCGCAGTCCATGCAGTTCACAATACTGCTCCCGGCTTTATTTAACAAGCGGCTGGTAAAAACCACGGACTTCAGTCCGTAAATTCTTTCAGAACTTGTAGACACTTTAGTGTCATCTGGTATAATGGAAGCGGGGTGACGCCGGTGGAATACAGGAAGGGCAGTCATACAGTGTATGATATAGAGTACCACGTGGTATGGACAACAAAGTACAGGTACAAGATTTTGCATGGGAAAGTAGCTGAACGGTTGAGGGAAGTACTGCGACAAGGATGCCGGACACATGGGATAACAATCGTACGAGGGAGCATAGGGAAAGACCATGTACATATGTTGCTATCCTGCCCGCCGACCTTAGCGCCCAGCAAAATTATGCAGTTACTGAAAGGACGAAGCTCCAAGATCATGCAGGAAGAGTTTGAAGAACTGCGGAAACGATATTGGGGGCAACATCTTTGGGCAACAGGGTATTTTTGCCGGACGGTGGGAGCGGTGACGGAGGAAATGATCAAGGAATATATAGAGAAGCAACAAGATGAGGGAAAAGAGACATTTAAGATAACGGAATAATGCTTCAGCATAAAAAGCCTTACAGTGCGATATTTCAACTGGCTTTAGCCTGAAAATACGACTTTCAGTCGTTTACCATCCCCTGCACTTCAGTGCAGGTGTGGTTGAGT
>JAISCT010000057.1 GCA_031265355.1 Oscillospiraceae bacterium
TTTGCACCCCGGCCGCGTTGCCGGAACCCTTGAATACTACAAGTATTCGCGGAACCCGGCGCCTTGCCGGGACACAAAATTGCTGCGCCAACTGCACACTTTATTTTCCGACAGACCCTTACGGGGCCCTTTCGTTATTTGTATATTGTTTCAGGAACATACGTCGTATATTCCGCAAAACACCAGGCTCAACGCCCCTTTATAGGACGGCCGCCACGGCGGCGCCCACTTCGATGCCGCAGGCGCGGCCGAGTTCCTCCATGGTATCCGCCCAAAAAACGGGCACCCCCGTCTCTTCACACAGGGCGAGCACCGGCTGTCTGACGCGCACTTCGGCGTCGCGGGCCACAAACACGGACTTAGCCGCGCCGTCTGTCAGCGCTTTGCGCGTCTGCTTCAGACCCACCGTCTTTTTGGGCGCGGTTTTAAGTTCCTCCAACAACGGATGCCCCACCTCCGAAACGCCCGCCCGCAGACGGCGGGTCGCGCAAGTAATAATATTAGCATATTTTTACGCATTCGTCAAGTATCGCGGAACACGGGAAGTTCGGGCACGCAGGCGCCTACTCGGACACCGCCACAACGTTGTACTCTTCCTCGTACTCGGGGGGTCTTATGAGCGTCGCCTCAAAGTCGCGGTAACGTTCCATGCCGGACCCGGCGGGAACCAGCTTGCCGATGATGACGTTCTCCTTGAGGCCGAGCAGGCTGTCGACCTTGCCCCGGATGGCGGCCTCCGTCAGCACGCGCGTCGTCTCCTGGAACGAGGCGGCGGACAGGAAGCTGTCGGTCGCAAGAGACGCCTTGGTGATGCCGAGCAGCAGCAGCGAGCAGGTGGCCGGCGCCAGGTCCGTCTCCCCGGCGGCGAGCCGCTTTGCGACCTTTTCGTTTTGCTCCTCAAATTCAAAGATATCCACCATCGCGCCCATCAGCAGTTCGGTGTCCCCGGCGGTCTCCACCTTGACCTTGCGCATCATCTGGCGCACGATGACCTCGATGTGTTTGTCGTTGATATCCACGCCCTGCTGACGGTAGACGTGCTGCACCTCTTGGATGAGGTAGTTATGCACGGCTGACACGCCCAGGATGGCCAGCACGTCGTGCGGGTTCAGCGCGCCCTCCGTGAGTTCCGCGCCCTTTTCGATCGCCTGCCCGTCCTTCACCTTGAGTGTGGCCGAACTGGGGATCTGGTAGGCGTGGTTGTTGCCCTCGCTGTCCGTGACGGTGACCAAATGGATCGCGCCCTTGCGGGTGTCCTCGATGGACACGGTGCCGGCGATCTCGGAGAGCACCGCCACACGTTTCGGCTTGCGCGCCTCAAAGAGCTCCTCGACGCGCGGCAGACCCTGCGTGATGTCGTCCCCGGCGACGCCGCCGGTGTGGAAGGTGCGCATCGTGAGCTGGGTGCCCGGCTCGCCAATCGACTGGGCGGCGATGATGCCAACGCTCTCGCCCACATTGACCTGCTCGCCGGTGGCAAGGTTCGCCCCGTAACAACGGGCGCAAACGCCATGACGGGCTCGGCAGGTCAGGAGACTGCGCACCTTGACCTCCCGGATGCCGGCGTCAATGATTTTCCTTGCCTCATCCTCACCCAGCAGCGTGTCGCGCGGCAACAGGAGCCGGCCCGCGCCGTCCAGCAGATCCTCGGCCAGAAAACGCCCCGTCAGGCGGTCGAGCAACGGCTCGATGACAGAGCCCTCCGATATGATCTCAAACACCGTGATGCCGTCTTTGACGCCGCAGTCCACCTCGCGGATGATCACATCCTGCGACACATCCACAAGGCGGCGCGTCAGATACCCGGAGTCGGCGGTGCGCAGCGCCGTGTCGGCCAGGCCCTTACGCGCGCCGCGCGAGGAGATGAAGTATTCCAGCACCGAGAGCCCCTCGCGGAAATTCGCCTTGATCGGGATCTCGATTGTCTTACCGGCCGTATTGGCCATGAGGCCGCGCATCCCGGCGAGCTGGCGAATCTGGTTCATACTGCCGCGCGCGCCCGAGTGCGCCATCATATAAATCGGGTTGAAGCTGTCTAGGTTGTTCTGCATGGCCGCCGTGACCTTCTTCGTGGTCTCGTCCCACTCCTCGATAACCAGGCGATAACGCTCTTCATTGGTGATAAAACCGCGGTTGTACTGCCGGTCGATGGCCGCGACTTTCTTTTCGGCGGCCTCGATCAGGGCGGCCTTCTCGTCCGGCACCACCATGTCGGAGATCGAGATCGTGACGGCGCCCTTTGTGGAATATTTGAAGCCCAAGGCTTTGATGTCGTCCAGCAGCAGCGCGGAGCGGGCAAAGCCATGACGCTTAATGCCGCGCTCAATGATAAGACCCAGCTCCTTCTTGCCCGTGAGGAAGGTGATCTCCAGGTCGCACACGTGCTCCGGGTCGTCTCGGTTCACGAAGCCGAGGTCCTGCGGGATCGCCTCGTTGAACAAGATTCGGCCCACGGTGGCGTGGATCAGCCGGGTGACCGGCTGTCCGTTCACCTCGCAGGTGACGCGTACGCGGATCGGGGCGTGGATGCCCACCTCCCGGGCCTCATAGGCCATCAGTGCCTCGTTGGTACTTGAAAAGACCTTGCCGGCGCCGATCTCGTCCCGCTCGATCGTCAGGTAATAGGAACCGAGCACCATGTCCTGCGTCGGCACCGTGACCGGCCGGCCGTCCTTTGGGTGCAGCAGGTTGTTGGCCGAGAGCATCAGGAAACGCGCCTCGGCCTGCGCCTCGGCGGACAGCGGCACGTGGACAGCCATCTGGTCGCCGTCGAAGTCGGCGTTGTACGCCGTACACACGAGCGGGTGAAGCTTCAGCGCGCGGCCCTCGACCAACACCGGTTCAAACGCCTGAATGCCGAGGCGGTGCAGCGTGGGCGCGCGGTTTAGGAGCACCGGGTGCTCGGAAATGATGTTCTCCAGCGCGTCGTAGACCTCAATGCGGTTGCGCTCGACCATCTTTTTGGCGCTCTTGATGTTGTTGGCCATGCCATCTTCCACGAGCTTCTTCATCACAAACGGCTTGAAGAGCTCCAGCGCCATCTCCTTCGGCAGGCCGCACTGGTAAAGCTTCAGCTCCGGCCCGACCACGATGACGCTGCGGCCCGAATAGTCGACGCGCTTGCCAAGCAAGTTCTGGCGGAACCGCCCCTGCTTGCCCTTCAACATGTCGGACAGGCTCTTGAGCGCGCGGTTGTTGGGGCCGGTGACCGGGCGGCCGCGGCGGCCGTTGTCGATCAGCGCGTCCACCGCCTCCTGGAGCATCCGCTTCTCGTTGCGCACGATGATGTCAGGCGCACCGAGCTGCAGCAGCCTCTTCAGCCGGTTGTTCCGGTTGATCACGCGGCGGTAGAGGTCGTTTAGGTCCGACGTGGCAAAGCGGCCGCCGTCGAGCTGCACCATCGGGCGGATCTCCGGCGGAATGACCGGTACGACGTCCATGATCATCCATTCCGGCCGGTTGCCTGACTGCCGGAAGGACTCGACGACCTCCAACCGCTTGATGATGCGCATCTTCTTCTGGCCGGAAGACTCCTTCAACTCGGCGCGTAGCTCGTGGGAGAGCCGCTCCACATCCATCTCGGCCAGCAGCTCGCGCACCGTCTCCGCGCCCATGCCGGCGCGGAAATCGTCCTCGTATTTTTCCCGCATATCGCGGTATTCCTTCTCGGTGAGGATCTGCTTCTTTTGCAGCGGCGTGTCGCCCGGATCCACAACGATGTAGGCGGCAAAATAGAGCACCTTCTCGAGCAGGCGCGGCGACATATCGAGCACCAGCCCCATGCGAGAGGGAATGCCCTTGAAGTACCAGATGTGAGACACGGGCGCGGCCAGGTCGATGTGGCCCATGCGCTCGCGGCGCACCTTAGCCTTCGTGACCTCGACGCCGCAGCGGTCGCAGACGCGCCCCTTGTAACGGATCTTCTTATACTTGCCGCAGTAACATTCCCAGTCCTTCTGCGGGCCAAAGATACGTTCACAAAACAGCCCGTCGCGCTCCGGCTTCAGCGTCCGGTAGTTGATGGTCTCGGGCTTTTTCACCTCACCGTGGGACCAGGTGCGGATCATCTCCGGAGAGGCCAGCCCAATCTTGATGGATTCAAACGGCGCGTAACTCATGCGGACATCCTTTCTCAATGCGCGCCCGGCGGGGAGGCGGCCCCGCCCCGGCGTCGCAGCATCCACTCACAGCCGGAAACCTTTTGTGGTAAATTTTTCCATATTCGCAATCGGAGCCGTCCGCTATTCCAGAGCAAACAGATCCTCCTCGGCGGCCTCCGGCTCGCGCTCCTCTTCGAGGAAGTCGCCGTACTCCTCCGGTTCCTCCGGCGCCGCCGGCTCGTCCGGGCCCTCCACACCGAAACCCTGAGACGCCAGTTCCTGTTCGACCACGCGCGTGTCCTCGTCGCGCGCCGGCCGCGTGAAGGTCTCATCCTCGTCCTCGTCTCTGAGCTCGATCTCCTCCCGGTTCTTGTCCAGAACGCGGACGTCCAGCCCCAGCGACTGGAGCTCCTTGATGAGCACCTTAAACGACTCCGGTACGCCCGGCTGCGGCACGTTGTGGCCCTTGACAATGGCCTCGTATGTCTTGACGCGCCCGACGATGTCGTCGGACTTGACCGTCAGGATCTCCTGCAGGGTGTAGGCGGCGCCGTAAGCCTCCAGGGCCCACACCTCCATTTCGCCGAAACGCTGGCCGCCAAACTGCGCCTTGCCGCCGAGCGGCTGCTGTGTGACCAGCGAGTACGGCCCGGTGGAGCGCGCGTGGATCTTGTCGTCCACCAGGTGGGCGAGCTTTAAAAAGTACACGTAACCGACGGTGACCGGGTTGTCAAACTGCTCCCCGGTGCGTCCGTCGCACAAAATGCTCTTGCCGTCGCGCCGCAGCCCCGCCATCTCCAGCGTGTTTTCGATGTCAACTTCGTCGGCGCCGTCGAATACGGGCGTGGCCACCTTCCAGCCCAACGAGCGGGCCGCGTAGCCGAGATGCACTTCCAGCACCTGCCCGATGTTCATACGCGACGGGACGCCGAGGGGGTTTAGCACGATGTCGAGCGGCGTGCCGTCCGGCAGGAAGGGCATGTCCTCCTGCGGCAGGATCCGAGAGATGACGCCCTTGTTGCCGTGCCGTCCGGCCATCTTATCGCCCACGCTGATCTTGCGCTTTTGCGCGATGTAACAGCGCACCGCCATGTTGACGCCGGGGTTCAGCTCGTCGCCGCCCTCGCGCGTGAACACTTTGACGTCCACCACAATACCGCTCTCGCCGTGGGGTACCCGCAGAGAAGTGTCGCGCACCTCGCGCGCCTTCTCGCCAAAGATCGCGCGCAGCAGCCGCTCTTCGGCGGTCAGCTCCGTCTCGCCCTTCGGCGTCACCTTGCCCACCAGAATGTCCCCCGCGCGCACCTCCGCGCCGATGCGGATGACGCCGCGCTCGTCGAGCTCTTTCAGCGCGTCCTCGCCCACATTGGGGATATCACGGGTGATCTCCTCGGAGCCCAGCTTCGTGTCGCGCGCCTCGGTCTCGTACTCCTCGATGTGGATCGAAGTGAACACGTCGTCGCGCACGAGCCGCTCGTTGATCAAAATTGCGTCCTCGTAGTTGTAGCCCTCCCACGTCATGAACCCGATCAGCACATTGCGCCCGAGGGAGATCTCCCCCTGGTTCGTGGAAGGGCCGTCGGCCAGCACGTCGCCCGGGCACACCCTATCGCCAATATTCACAATGGTTTTCTGGTTGACGCAGGTACCCTGGTTGGAGCGCAAAAATTTGATGAGCCGGAAATGTTTGACCTGGCCGCTGTCGTAGCGCACCGTGATGTTGTCGGCGGACACCGCCGTGACGACACCGTCCTCCGCGGCCAGCTTGACGACGCCCGAGTCGCAGGCCGCCTTGTACTCAATGCCGGTGGCCACGATAGGGGCCTCCGTCACCAGCAGGGGCACCGCCTGCCGCTGCATGTTGGAGCCCATGAGCGCGCGGTTCGCGTCGTCGTTTTCGAGAAAGGGAATCATGGCCGTGGCCACGGAGACCATCATCTTCGGAGACACGTCCACAAAGTCCACCTGGCGGCTGTCGACCTCGATGATCTCGTCGCGGTGGCGGCAGGTGATGCGCTCATGCCGGAAGGTACCGTCCGGCGCGAGGGGTTCGTTCGCCTGCGCCACAATGTATTCATCTTCCACATCGGCCGTCATATACATCACCTCGTCGGTGAGGCGGCGCGTCCCCGAGTCGATCCGGCGGTAGGGCGTCTCGATGAAGCCGTACTCGTTGATACGGGCGTAGGTGGAGAGATAGGAGATAAGGCCGATGTTCGGACCTTCCGGCGTCTCGATCGGGCACATGCGGCCGTAGTGGCTGTAGTGCACGTCGCGCACCTCGAAGTTGGCGCGCTCGCGCGAAAGGCCGCCGGGCCCCAGCGCCGACATACGGCGCTTGTGCGTCAGCTCGGCCAGCGGGTTCGTCTGATCCATAAACTGGGAAAGCGGCGACGAGCCGAAGAACTCTTTGATAGACGCCGTCACCGGGCGGATGTTGATCAGCGACTGCGGCGTCACGATGTCTAGATCCTGAATCGTCATGCGCTCACGGATCACGCGCTCCATCCGCGAAAAGCCGATGCGGAACTGGTTTTGCAGCAGTTCGCCCACGCTGCGCAGACGGCGGTTGCCCAGATGATCGATGTCGTCCGGGTAGCCGATGCCGTACACCAGCGCACACATGTAGTTGACGGAGGCCAGGATGTCCTCCACAAGGATGTGCTTCGGCACCAGAGAGTCCAGCTTGTCCGTAACGGCTTCCCGCAGCGCCTCGCCCTCGAAGTTGTCGAGCAGCTCACACAGCACAGAGAAGCGCACACGCTCGCGCACGCCCAGTTCCGCCGGGTCAAAGGGGACAAAGGGCTTCATGTCGACCATGCCGTTTGAAAACACTTTGACAAACTTCCCGCCGACGTCGAGCGTCGCCTCGGACACGCCCAGCGCCTCCAGCGCGCGGGCGCGCTCCCGGGTAAGAACCTCGCCTGCCTCGGCCAAGATCTCGCCGGTGCGCGGATCGGCCACCGGCTGCGCCAGCCGGCGGGAGGTGAGCCGGGGCGCCAGGGCGAGTTTTTTGTTGAACTTGTACCGGCCCACGCTGCTGAGGTCGTAGCGGCGCGTGTCGAAGAAGAGGTTGTGGAGCAGCGTCTGGGCGCTGTCCACCGTCGGCGGCTCACCCGGACGCAGGCGCCGGTAAATCTCGATGAGGGCGTCTTCTTCCGTTTTGGAGGGATCCTTCTCCAGTGTGGCTACGATGCGCTCGTCCTCGCCGAAGATCTCCCGGATCTGGGCGTCCGTCCGGATACCCAACGCGCGGATGAGGGAAGTGACCGGCAGCTTCCGGTTTTTGTCGATGCGCACATAGAAGATGTCGTTGATGTCCGTCTCGTACTCAAGCCAGGCGCCCCGGTAGGGGATCACCGTGCTGGAAAACAGCGGCTCGATGCCCTTGTCGGGGCGCTCTTCAAAGTAGATACCCGGGCTGCGCACAATCTGCGAGACGATGACGCGCTCGGCGCCGTTTATGATAAAAGTCCCGCCCTCCGTCATGAGCGGGAAATCCCCCATGAAAATCTCTTGCTCTTTGATCTCCTCGGTCTCCCGGTTGCGCAGGCGCACCCGCACTTTGAGCGGTGCGGCATAGGTGGCGTCGCGCTCCTTGCACTCCTCCATCGAATACTTGAGGGTGTCCTCCAGCACAAAATCGATGAAGCTGAGCTCCAGGTTGCCGGTGTAATCCGTGATCGCGGAGACGTCGTGGAACACCTGACGCAGCCCTACGTTTAGAAACCACTGGTAGGAATTTTTCTGCACCTCAACCAGATTCGGAATCTCCAGCACGTCGTCCAGCCTGGCATAACTTTTGCGGGTCGTTCTTCCATAGCGCACGTCCTTGACCATATATATGCATTCCTCCCAAGTACAGTGCCGCCCGTCTGGGGCGGTAGTGCCGAGTGCTGAGTGATGAGTGCTGAGTGATACGATGAGGTGCCTGCTGTACACATCCGGGGACGCTAAAGGCGGCCCCTCATTGCGACACACGCGGCAGCGTTGATTTTTTCACTCGCCCCGCTCTTGTGCTTTGCGACAAGGTGTGCTATGATAGGATCATAATCGGAGTAGAGTGCGTTTTTCTCATACACAGGAGCTAAAATTGTATCACACCCCCGACAGACTGTCAAGGGGTGTGATTGTTGTTTTTGCGCCTTTGACCGTCCAAAGACACACTGTTTACAAATTGTTTACATGATGGCGCCTCTGAACCGCTCCACGCTCGGCGCTACCTTCGGCGGGCAGGGTGAGAGGCGTTCTCCTCCACCAGCGGCGAAATAAGCTTACTCGTATCGTCTTCCTCCAAAATAAACTCACCCGTGTCGGCATCGTACGTATAAATTCCGCTAAATCTGCCGCCTTCATTTTCCACACCTCTTTCAGGCTGCTGTTTCAAGAAAATCATTATCAATTACCTCCCTTGCTTTTCAATTGAAGAGCGAAATCAGTGTTGCTGGGACAAGAGAGGAGTTTATCGGTTTGCGACACCGTTTTCATATGCCATATGGGGGGCGTTTCTTCTCACCACACCCGCTCCTGCTTGCTCTACTCTCTCCAGTCATAACTGGGGGTTTAAGCCGTCAATTATTTGGTTTCAAAGATTCCAAGTCCTTCTTGCTCAAAAGAGGACGTTTAATCAAACTTGTTAAGGCAAGCACGCCAAGGGATATGCCTGCAATCACATCAAGCGATACTCTGCACATATACAATACTGCAAGCATAAGCATTGCGGCCGCAAATAATCCTGTTGAGAGTCTTGCTTTTTTTAGCGGATCGCTCTGTAGCAATGCTGGATTGTCTGATTCAATGCGCCTAAGTCGGAGAGTGGCGACAAGTGTAAAGGCACCATAGTATCCAGCAACAAACAGTGTAGCGACTGTACAGACTACTCGCACAATTATCTCTACAAGCCATGTCGAGATAATATTATTCATCACATTTTCCTCCTTTGCAAAAGTAAACATATGCCAACACATCAGTATTAAATACTGATGTGTTGGTAATCAGATGGAATCTTGGCTACTGCTTCGTACAGCACATTATTTTCTTAAAAATGCATATTATCAGTAGCGTAGTAGCAAGCATCAATTGCCATCATACAATTGTTGTTTTGATTAGCAACTTCTACTCCCGCGGTCGCAGCTGTACCTGTTAGTGCTGCTGTAGAAATGATAGCTGCAATTGCAGCAGGTGACAAGATACCTGCCGATGCGACTGCCATTCCCGACAATATTCCAGTGAAGACCACAGAAATAGCTGCAGTTGTTGTTTTCGATGCGAGCGAAGCTTCTAAGACTGCCATTGTGTGTACCGAGTCCTTAAACGCATTTGCTTGAGTCACGTTTGAACTGTTTTCCCATATTTTGTAATAGTAAGTACCAGAAGTACCATCCAGTTTCGGGCGAACCATTTTCCATTCGGCCGGACTACCAGACCATTATCATAGCACGATCACATCGCGCTGTGTTCAAAAAGTCATAAGTGGTAGCAAATTTGTCACGAACGATAAAAATCTGCCATTCACGTCAAATTTGATACCGCTTAGGTCATAGCCAGGGGTTTAAGGCGTTAATTATAAGCTCTTTGCACAGCCTTGTCAATACTTTCTGTGGAATTCATTTGTGGGGAATTTCAACCCGCACAAAAATCAGCCGCCCCCCGGTGACGGAGGGCGGCTGATTTTTTGTTTTAGCGGCGGTTCACTTGTTGTCCACGCTGTTCATGTAGACGATGAGGTCGATGACCTTGCTCGAATAGCCCCACTCGTTGTCGTACCAGGCGACCAGCTTGACAAAGGTATCTGTCAGCGCGATGCCGGCCTTGGCATCGAAGACTGAGGTGCGGGACTCGCCGACGAAGTCGCTTGAGACGACGGAGTCCTCTGTGTAGCCGAGGATGCCTTTGAGGGGGCCTTCGCTCGCGGCCTTGATGACGGCGCAGATCTCGTCGTACTTCGCGGGCGTCTTCAGGTTGACCGTCAGGTCCACCACCGAGACGTCCAGCGTCGGTACGCGCATCGACAGACCCGTGAGCTTTCCGTTCAGCTCGGGGATAACCTTGCCCACCGCCTTCGCGGCGCCGGTGGAACTCGGGATGATGTTGCCTGACGCCGCGCGGCCGCCGCGCCAGTCCTTCTTGGAGGCGCCGTCCACCGTGAGCTGGGTGGCCGTGGTGGCGTGGATCGTCGTCATCAGACCGTCGGTGATGCCGAATTTGTCATGGATGACCTTCGCCAGCGGGGCGAGACAGTTTGTCGTGCAGGAGGCGTTGGACACAAACTGCATGTCCGGCGTGTACTTGTCGAGGTTGACGCCGCAGACGAACATCGGGGTGTCGTCCTTCGAGGGGCCGGTGTAGACGACCTTCTTCGCGCCGGCGTCGATGTGGGCCTTCGCCTTGTCTTTGGAGTGGAAGATGCCCGTGGCATCCACCACGTACTGAGCGCCGATCTTGCCCCAGGGGATGTTCGCCGGGTCTTTTTCGGCGAAGAAGAGAATCTTCTTCCCATTCACAGTGATGGAGCTGTCGTCGTACGAGACCTCCCCGTCAAAGCGGCCGTGCACCGTGTCGTAACGGAGCATGTAGGCCATATAGTCCGGGGACATAAAAGGGTCGTTGATGCCCACAAACTCCACCTGTGGGTTCGCGAGGCCCGCCCGGAACACCAGACGCCCGATGCGCCCAAAGCCGTTGATGCCGATCTTGATACTCATTGTGTCCGTTCCTCCTAACTCAAAATACGGAAACATTATACACCGCCCGCCGCGGGAAGACAAGCCTTTTTTCTAGATGTGGTAGAATTATCCATATCTGTGCCCCGTCAGTCGGCCTCTGAGAGGCGGCGGGGGCCGCGGTCTAGGTTTGTGTCTACGATCAGGCGGCGGGGACATTTTTCGGCGCAGTCGCCGCAGCTCACGCACTTCTCGTAGTCGATGGAGGCGAGGCTGTCGGTGATCGTGACGGCGCCGTGCTTACAGATTTTCTCGCAGATGCGGCAGCCGAGGCAGCCGATGTCACACACCTTCCGCAGCACGCCGCCCCGCTCGTGGGAGGAACAGGCCACTACGATGTCGGCGTAGTAGGGGACGGGTATGATGAGAGACTTGGGGCAGACCTTCGTGCAGGTCAGGCAGCCCGTGCAGCGCTCGTGGTCGACCACGGCCACGTCGTCGCGGACCGAGATCGCGCCGAACGGACAGGCGGCCACACAACTCCCTAGGCCGATGCAGCCGTACGAACACTCAAGCGGCCCCCCGTCGCCGAGCCGCATGGCGGCCACGCAGTCCGGCAGCCCGACATAGTCGAACTTCCGCCGGGCGCGTACGCCCCCGGAACAACGCACCAGCGCCGTCAGACGGGTGTTTTTCTTCAGTTCCACACCGAGAAGCGCCGCCAGCGCCTCGGCCGTCGCCGCCCCGCCCACCGGGCAGGCGCCTACGTCGGCCTGCCCAGCCACCAGCGCCTCCGCGAGCGCGGCGCAGCCGGCATAGCCGCAGCCGCCGCAGTTTGCGCCCGGCAGCGCCGCCAGCACATCGTCCAGCCGCTCATCCTTCTCGACAGCCAACACCTGGGACGCGCCGCCCAACACCAGCGCCAGCACGCCGCCGAGCCCGCCCAGCACCAACACGGCAAACAACACATTGATCGTCATAGCAGCCACGCCTTCCTTGCAGATCGGAAATCCCGGCGCGCCCCCCGGCGCCGCGTCACGGGAACACCTTCAGCCCGCTGAAGCCCATGAACGCCATTGCGAGGAGGCCGGCGGTGATGAGTGCGATGGGAAATCCCTCAAACGGGGCGGGGTAGCCCGCGAACGTCAGCCTTTCCCGGACACTGGCGAAGAGCAGGATCGCCAGCGTGAACCCCAGCGCCGCCGTCACGCCGTAGACGACGCTCTCGAGGAACGAATACGCATTGTCCACATTTAAGATGGCGACGCCGAGCACGGCGCAGTTCGTTGTGATGAGCGGCAGATAGATCCCCAGCGCGTTGTAGAGCGCCGGCGCCGCCTTTTGCAGGAACATTTCGACGAGCTGTACGAGCGCCGCAATGACGAGGATGAAGGCCACCGTGCGCATGTAGCCGAGGGAGAGCGGGGTCAGCAGCCAGGTGTTCACACACCAGGTGGCCGCCGACGCCGCGCCCATGACGAAGATGACGGCCATGCTCATCCCCAGCGCCGTGTCCATCTTTTTCGAGACACCGAGGAAGGGGCAGATGCCCAAAAACTTCACGAGCACAAAATTTTCAATGAGAATCGCGCCCAGCGCGATGGAGAACAGCCGAGTGAGATCCACAGCACGCGTCCCGCGGGAGATTCCCTCAGGACTTTCCCCCCTTTCGGCCGGCCATCAGCTTCTGCGTGGCCGCGATGACAAAACCCAGCGTCAGAAACCCACCGGTGGGCAGTACGAGCAGCAGCACCCCGGGGAACGCGTCGGGCAATACGCGCTGCCCCAGCAGCGTGCCGCTCCCGAGCACTTCACGGATAACGGACACGACGGAGAGCGCCGCCGTGAATCCGAGCCCCATCGTGAGCCCGTCCAGCGCCGAGCGGACAACGCCGTTTTTGGAGGCGTAGGCCTCCGCCCGCGCCAAGATGATGCAGTTTACGACGATGAGCGGGATAAACAGCCCCAAACTCTGCGACAACGCGGGCAAGAAGGCGCCCAGCAGCATATCGACCAGCGTGACAAATCCGGCGATGATCACGACGTACGCGGCGATGCGGATCTTCTCCGGGATGAGCTTTCGCATCAAGGAAATCGCGGAGTTTGAACAGATGAGCACAAGCGTGGCGCACGCGCCCATCCCGAGTCCGTTGGCCAGAGATGTGGAGATGGCCATGGTCGGGCACATACCGAGCAGCAGCACCAGCGTGGGGTTTTGGTCCAGCAGTCCGTTCTTAAACTGCCGCAGCGTCTGGTTCATCGCGCCTCACCACCCCTTTACAATTGAAAATTGATAATTGATAATTTTTGCTCATTTGAGGGTCAGGGCGGCGGCGGAAGCCGCCGCCGCCCCGTTGTACACGGCGGTGGAGGAGACGGTCGCACCCGAGATGACATGGACGTCGTCCGTTCCCGTGCCCAGGACAAACCCGGGGGTCTTGCCGGTGAACTGATCTAAAAACGTGGGTTCCTGGGCCTTGGTGCCGATGTTCGGCGTCTCCTTCATGTCGATGATCCGCACGCCCGTGACCGTCCCGTCCGGCTGCACGCCCACCACCGCGGTGATGGGTCCGCCAAAGCCGCCGGGCGCGACCTCGACCGCGTAGCCGACAAAGTCATGCGCGGCGCTGTAGGCGCGGCGCACGGTCTGCACCGGAGCCACCCAGCTCCCCTCCACAATCTCCGGTTCCCCCGCCGCCCCCGGCAGCACCTCCGACACGGACGCCACCAGCGCCTCCTGCCGAAGCCGTTCAATGAGAGGCGCCGTGATCCCGTTGACAAAACCGAGCAGGAACGCGAGCACAGCGGTCAGCGACGTCAGCATGACCACCATGTAAAGAACCGGGTGCGTCTGAGACAGCGGCCGCCGCGGCGTCGCCTCCGACCGGCGAACCCGGCCAAACAACGCGGCCCAGAAGGCGGGCTTTTGGGCCGGCGTCTCGGCAGTCGGCGTCTCGGCTTCGGGCGCCTTGACATCCGGCGTCTTCGTGTCCGGCGTCTCCGTCTTGGGCGCCGGATGCGGGGACTTCCGTTTCGGCTTGTTCACGCCTTGCCGCCTCCTTTCCGGATGAAACGCGTCAGCCGCGGGACCCCGAATCGGCGAGGCAGCGAGATCTTGTCGAGCAGCCACACGCAGGCGTTCATCACGAGAATCGCGTAGGACACACCCTCCGGGTAGGCTCCGAAGTAGCGGATGAAAACCGTGAGCAGGCCGCAGCCAATGCCGAAAATCCATTGGCCGCGCTTTGTCACGGGCGATGTGGTGTAGTCGGTGGCCATGAAGACGGCCCCGAGAACGAGCCCACCGGAGAGCACCTCGTAGAGCATCCACTCAAGCGGCGCCGCGTCCCCCTTCGGGAACAGGAAGGTGAGCGCCGCCACCGTGCCGAGGTACGCGACCGGGATGCGCGGCGTGATGACGCGGCGTACAACGAGGTAGACCCCGCCCAGCAGCAGCATCAGCGCCGACACCTCTCCCAAACTGCCGGGCGCCTGCCCCAGCAGCAGATCTTGCAGGTTGTACGCGTCGGCGGGCAGCGCGCCGTGCTTTAAAAAGGACAGCGGCGTGGCGGCCGAGACGACGTCCACCGGCCCCCACAGCGGCAGCGCGTTCCACTGGCCCGGCTGCGGCTTGGGGAAGCTCGTCATCCACACGGGGAACGAAAAGAGAAACACGCGGGCCGCCAGTGCCGGGTTTAGGAAATTTTTACCAATTCCACCGTAAAGCTGCTTGACGACGACGACGGCGACAAGAGCCCCCACGACCGGCAGCCAGTACGGGACCGACACCGGCAGGTTGAACGCCAGCAGCAGGCCCGTGACCACAGCCGAGAGATCCCGCACCGACGAGGGTTTTTTCAGCAGTTTGCGGTAAGCCCATTCAAAGAACACACAGGCCGCCACGCTCACGGCGGTGACCGTCAGCGCGCGCAGACCGAAAAAGTAGACGGCGATCACCAACGGAAAGGCGAGGGCAATGCAGACATCCAGCATGATCGAACGGGTATCCTCCTCGGCCCGGATGTGCGGCGAGGAGGACACGACAAAACGGGTGTCGGCCATATCGGTCAGTTCCCTCCCCTCTTTCGCGCTTCCCGGAGTTTCTGCTTGGCCGTGCGAAAGGAGTGGACCAGGTGCAGCCGCCCGGGGCAGATGTAAGAACAGCTGCCGCACTCGATGCAGTCGCTCACCCGCATCCGCTCGCACTCCGCCAGCATGTTTTTCTGTTCGTAGTGGTAGAGATACACCGGCAGCAGCCGCATCGGGCACGCCGACACGCAACGGCCGCAACGGATGCAGACCGGCTCTTTCTCGGGTTTGCCCTCCCCGCGCGAAAACGCGAGCAGCGCGTTCGTGCCCTTGACGACCGGGGCGTCCAGATTGTGCTGGGCCACGCCCATCATGGGTCCGCCCATGATGATCTTGAAGGGTTGCTCCCGAAAGCCGCCTGTCGCCTCAAACACGGCCCTGAGCGGGGTACCAATCCGCACGCTCAAATTTTTGGGGTTGGAGACGGCGGACCCGGACACCGTGACGACGCGCCGCAGCAGCGGCATCCCGGTGGTGACGGCGCGGTGGATGGAGGCGACGGTGTCCACATTGAAGACGGCGGCGCCCACCGCCGCCGGCAGCGCCCCCGGCGGCACTTCCCGGCCCGTGACGGCGCGGATAAGCTGTTTTTCCGCCCCCTGAGGGTAGCGGGTGGCGAGCGGCGCCACCCGCACGCCGTCGCCCCGCCTCGGCAGGGTGCGGCGCAGTGTCTCCACAGCGTCCGGTTTGTTGGTCTCGACGGCGATCACGGCGCTCTCCAACCCATAGATTTTCATCAGCGCCCGCACCCCTCCGAGGATCTCTTCCGGTGTCTCCAGCATGACGCGGTGGTCGGAGGTGATGTAGGGCTCGCACTCGGCGCCGTTTACGATCAGCGTGTCCACCTTCCCGAGCCCGGAAGCGATCTTCGTGTGAGTGGGGAAGGCCGCGCCGCCCAGGCCCACGAGCCCGGCTTCGCGGACGACGGCGATCAGTTCCTCCGCCGTCAGCGTTTCCGCCGAACCGAACGGGCGGATGTCGGGGTGGGGGGCGTCGGCGCCGTCGTTTTCCAGCACGACGGAGAGCATGCGGCCCCCGTTCGGGTGGGGGCAAACCTCCACGGCCGCCACCGTACCCGAGACGCTGGCGTGGATGGGCGCGGACACCGGAGACGCGCTCACGGCGATTTTCTCCCCCAGCAGCACATGCTGCCCCACCTTGACCACCGGCTCACAGGGCGCGCCGATGTGCATGGAGACGGGCAGCACGACCCGGGCCGGGGGCGGCAATGGCTCGATCGGTTTTTGCCGGGTGGCGTCTTTGTGCCCCTCCGGATGGACGCCGCCCTGGAACGGGAAGATCATGGCACATTCCTCCGCAATTTGAATGGAGCCCCTTCACAACGAAGCCGGTTTTCGTATTGTCAAAATTCCGTATTATCAAAATTTAGTATACTCAAAACTGCGCCAAAAGGCAAGCCTCTTTGCGCATTTTTGTCTCCGCGCGCATTTCGATTGCTTTTCCGCGCATTTTCCTGTAAACTATGGCTGGTGGTTTGCGTCGTCGTCGCGACCTTTCAACAAATCGACAATTGCCAATGTGTTAATATTGTCCATTTTCAACTGTACATTGTCAATTGTCCGTCAGGTGTGATTGTGTGAAGGAATGGCCGGGCGGATTTTCAGCGGGGGGCGTCATCCCGCAAGCGTCGCTGTGGGGCGGGCTCAGCCTGCTTTTCCTCATTCCGCTCTCCTGGCCCGTCCGCGCGCTCTCCGAGGGCACGCAGACGGACCGTTTTTGGGTCTTCGCGCTCTTTGCTCTCCTCTTCGCCGGTACGCTCGGCGCCTTTTTGCTGCGCCGCCGGACCCCAGTCTCTCTCCGCACGGCGCTGACGGCGGCGGTCATCCTCGCGGCGGCGCTGCTTGTGCGCGCCGCCTGCCTCGATCACCGCACCAACGACTACGACGCCTTCCTCTCGCACTGGGTGTCGTATTTTCGGGCATACGGCGGGTTTTCCGCCCTCGCGACGCTGCCGAGCGATTACAACGTGCCCTATCTTTACTTGCTGTCGTTCTTCGCCGCCCTCCCGCTGCGCGATCTGTACCTCATCAAACTTGCCTCCGTCGCCGCCGACCTGCTGCTCGCCTTTGCGGTCTGCGCACTGGGCCGCCGGCTGGGGCTCGGTGATGAACATCGGCTGGGGCTGATGGCGCTGGTGCTGATGGCCCCCACGATTTGGATGAACAGCGCCCTTTGGGCGCAGTGCGACGTCATATACACGTTGTTTGTGGTGCTGTGTCTCTACTTCGTCTTGGGGGAGCAGCCGGGGGCGGCGATGGCCGTGGCGGGGCTGGCCCTTGCCTTCAAACTCCAGGCGGTGTTTTTCTTCCCGGTGCTCGCCATATTGCTCTTCCGCCGGCGGATCCGCTGGGTCCACGCGCTCTGGTGCCCGGGCGCCTTTCTCGCCGTGTCGCTGCCGGCGCTGCTCGTGGGGCGACCCTTTGCGCAGCTGTTTTCCATCTATTACACACAGGTGAATCAATACAGCCGGTATCTGAACTTAAACGCGCCCTCTCTCTTCGCGCTGGTGCCGGACACGGCGCCGACGGCGCCCTTCTTCATGGCGGGGCTGGCCTGCGCGGCCCTGTTTGTACTGCTTTTGTTCTACCGGTTCTCTGACCCGGCCCGGCCGCTGTCCGACAGGACCCTTGTGGCGCTGTCGTTTCTCTGCTGTGTGGGGCTGCCCTGGGTGCTGCCCAGCATGCACGAGCGCTACTTTTACATGGCCGACGTGTTCTCCCTGCTCTACGTCATGCTCCAGCCGCGCCGTTGGTACCTCGCGCCTCTCACGCTCTACGCCTCTTACGCCGGCTACCACGCCTATCTGTTTGGGAGCCATCTCCCGTTCGCCATGTGGCTGCCGGCCCTGCTTTTGCTGCCCGTCGTCTATCATCTGACCAAAGAGATGATGTCGATCGAGCGCCTCGATACGGCCTCCCTGACGCCGTAATATTGGGGCGTCTCCCGTTGGAGGCGCCCGCTTGGAGGTGGATGTATGCGGTTCCCTTACGGGCGAGTGGCGGTGATCACCGGCGCCGGCTCCGGCATCGGACGCGCCTGCGCGGAGGCGTTTGCGGCGCGGGGGTACCTGGTGTGGGCGCTGTACCGCCGGGCCGCCGGGCCGCCGGTGCAGACCGAAGCGGGCGGGTGTCTCACGCCGCTCGTCTGCGACGTGCGCGACGAGGACTCGGTGCGCGGGGCCGTGACCCACATCGCGGCGCGGGAGGGCACCGTCGGCCTCGTGCTGCACTGCGCCGGATTCGGCATCTCCGGCGCCGCGGAGGACGTCCCCCCCGAGGCGGCGCTGTCCCAGATGGAGACCAATTATTTCGGCGTGCTGCGGGTGAACCGCCACATCCTGCCGCTCATGCGCGCGCGCGGCGGCGGACTCGTGTTGGTGGTTGGCTCGGTGGCCGGGCTCATTTCGATCCCGTTTCAGAGCCACTACGCCTCGTCCAAGTACGCGCTGGAAGCCTATGTGGAGGCGCTGCGCATGGAGGGCGCTCCGTTTGGTCTGCGCGCCGCGCTGCTGGAGCCGGGCGACACCAAGACGGGTTTCACCGCCGCGCGGACGCCGGCCGGCCCGGCGGACTCCCCCTACGCCCGGGCCTGCGCGCGCGCCGTGGCGCGCATGGCGCGCGACGAGGCGCGGGGCCACGACCCGGCCAAAACGGCCCGCGCCGCACTCGCCTTGGCTCGCCGCCGGCATCCGCCCGTCCGTCGCGTCATCGGCCTCTCTTACAAACTCCTGGTCTTCGCCAAGCGCCTTCTCCCCGCGCGTCTGATCGAGTTTGTTCTGATCCGGATGTATTTGAAGAATTGAGAATTGAGAATGGAGAATTATACCTTTTCATTCTCTGCGTGCCAAGTCACGCCAAGATCGGAACTGATCAGCGTGACAGTATCGTCTTCGGAGAGGGGATTTGACAGAAGAAGTCTGTACGTATCACCCTGGATCTGAAAGGCGGAGAACTGGTAATATGAATTTTCCGGCCGGTCGATTTCGGGCATCGCAACCGCGTCCCAGGTCATCCATCCCGCCGTCGGCGGTTCTGTACATCGGGAGGGGATTTGTATCGAGTTCAAATCGGAAGCACATGAATCCGATGTTTTCGGTTGTGAACAGCCCGAAACGCAAAACGCGCGCGTAACGGTCATTGATGTTGTCGACTTCTTCCCAAGATTTTCCAGAATCGTGTGAGAGGTAGACAAAGTTTTCCTGGTTTCCCATCCCGTGATATTGACTCCCGATGACCCAACCGTCGGACGCAGAGGTGAATCCTATCAATACGGAAGAGAAACCGTTGACCTCACTATCAAATTGCCGTTCACGGGCCTTTGGCAGGACAGCTTCAGACCAGTTTTTCCCTTTGTCCACAGTGCAATGCACGGTGGCGTCACTGTTGTTCCCACCCGACACAAAGGCCGTCATACGAGGGTGGACAAATATGTCGAACGGTTCGATTTCTTGGTCATTCGCCGCCAAACACTGCTTGACAGGGTTCGGAATTGGGATCTGTTTATCGTTGTTTTCGGCAGCATACTGCACACGGAGGCTGTTGCCCGAAAACGAAAAGCTTTCGCGCTGCTCCGCAAACGCAGAGGCGGTTTCGTTAGATGTGCAGGCTTGCAGCAAAATGAGTGATACAGCGATGACAATGGCGGTGGTACGGCACGCTCTTTTTGTCATGATTTTACACCTCTTGATAAAATAGATACCTGAATTTCCGGCAGGAATGATAGCCTATGTCTCCGGTTGGAAGGAACGCTGCCAAAGAGCGAAACCAAATGGATTTACATTTTCTTGCATGCCCGAGTCGCGAAGGGTTACAGCCCCTCCGCGCGTCTCACCTCGCGGGTGAATTTGTTATAGTGTTTATTGTATAGAAGCAGTATGAACAGAATCATTATTATATCACGCTTTCAGCCATTTGTGCAGACCCTTCCTCACGGCCTCAGGCTATAAGTCACATGCCATGGATAAGATCCGAAGGGCTCGGGCTTACTATGCAGAGAATGGGCGGCTACCTGCTTCAGGATGACCTCCCTGGGCGTCTATAAAATTTTGCAATGTTTCATTGTAGTGTTAATTATGGCTTACTGAATGGCGCCATTCAGTAAGCCATAATTATATATCCCGTTTCTGTAAATGTCAAGCACCTTTTTCATCATTAGCGTTTGACATCCCGAACCGTAAAGATTGCACACATCAACCCGATCACAAAAACGACAACAGTATAGACAAGATAGGGTGCGAGAGACTCCATGTGCTGACTGTTTTCATAGAAATTGAACGCGCCGCTCAGTGTATAGCGCTTTATGAGGTCGATCCCCAATAAACT
>JAISCT010000058.1 GCA_031265355.1 Oscillospiraceae bacterium
GCTGACGTTGCGGTAGATATTCACCAGTACAACGCCGGCCGGCGCCGCCCGAACGGGGGGCACTTCCGGAATCTCCTCCTCCGGCGCCTCGGCGGCGTCTTCCTCCGGAGCTTCCGCGGTGTCTTCCTCTGGGGCCTCGGCGGCGTCTTCCTCCGAGGCCTCCGGAATCTCCTCCTCCGGCGCCTCGGCGGCGTCTTCCTCCGGAGCTTCCGGCGTCTCGGCGACGTCTTCCGCCGGCGTCTCGATGGCGTCTTCTTCCAGCGCCGTCTGCACCTCAGCTGTTTCCGTCGCCTCCAAACCGGATGCCGTCAGCCACGACGGTGTCAGGAGAAGGCTGAAGAGCAACACAAACGCCATGACGCTCGGCATCCACCGCACACCGTTTCTCGTTTTCTTTTCTGCCATATTCGGGTGCACTCCTTCCAAAACCCATTTGTAAAACATGTGCTGCGGGAGGCAGGGCCGCGTGGATATACCCCTTCTCCCTTGTAATGTTACGTCATTATATCACCTGGTTTTCCCAATGTAAAGACTTTCCTACATATATTATTACACATTGTTACAAAAGAACACCCACCGTGCACGGTGGGTGTTCTTTTGTTCGCGAAAATCCCTCATCCGTAGCGGGCTTTCCCGGGATTCCGCCCGCTCGTCAAGCCGCAAATACGCCGTTTTTGACGACACGATGGACCAGGTTGGTTCCGTAACGATAAAAAAGGTAGGGGAGATCCGTGGCGTTCCAGAGGACGAGGTCCGCCTGTTTGCCGGGCTCCAGGGTGCCGATCTCTTCGCTCTGGCGGAGAGCCGCGGCGGCGTTCAGCGTCGTGGCGGTCAGCACCTCCTCAGGCGTCAGGCCGCCGCGCAGACAGGCGAGCTGCATCGCAAACTGTAAGTTGAGGTTGGGGCTGGAGCCGGGGTTGAAATCCGTGGCCACGGCCACGGCCACCCCCGCGGTCACCATCGCACGCGCCGGGGCGTAAGGCTTGTCGAGGTAAAAGGAGGTCGCCGGCAGCAGGCAGGCGATCACGCCGGCGCGCGCCAGCGCGCGGATGCCGTCGCCGGAGGCGCGGATCAGATGTTCCGCCGAGACACAGCCGGCCCGGGCGGCCAGCGCGGCCCCGCCGCCGTCCTCCAGTTCGTCCACATGGGCCTTGAGGCCCAGCCCGAGCGAGTCGGCGCGCGTCAAGATACGCGCCGACTCGTCTGCGGTGAAGGCGCCGACGTCGCAGAACACGTCGCAAAACGACGCGAGAGACGCGTCCGCGACCTGCGGCAGCACGACGTCGCAGACAAAGTCCACATAGTCCGTGCGCCGGCCGGCAAACTCTGACGGTACGGCGTGGGCGCCCAGAAAGGTCGGGACGAGCGACACCGGCTGGAGATCCCGCAGCCGCCGCACGGCTCGGAGCTGTTTCAGCTCCGTCTCAAGGTCCAGTCCATAGCCGCTCTTGCACTCACAGGTGGTGGTTCCGTGGCGCAGCATTTCGCCCAGCAGGGTGCGGGCTTTGTCCACGAGCGCGTCCTCCGCGGCCGCGCGGGTGTGCGTCACGGTGCTGAGGATTCCGCCGCCGCCGCGCAAGATGTCGAGATAGGAGGCGCCCGAGAGCCGGAGTGCCAGTTCCCGCTGACGCCACCCGCCAAAGACAAGGTGGGTGTGCGCGTCCACAAGGCCCGGCGTGACGAGCCGGCCGCCGCAGTCAAAGGCGCGCGCCGCCGCCGGCGCGCCGCCGGCCGGCCCCGCGTAGACGACGCGGCCGCCCGTGACGGCGATCGCCGCGTCTTGCAGCAGGCGGATCTCCCCCTGCGCCGCCCCCGCCCGGGCCGCCGCCCCCAGCGGCGTCGCCAGACACCCGATGTTGGTAAAACAAAACTCCGCCATCATCCACCCCCCATAACCGTGGACAGTGAACTGTTCACGGTCACGTCGCTGCCCAGACTGTTATCTGTTATCTGTCTCGTCGCGCGATGGATCAAGTCCTCGTCGGGGATCGCCGGCAGGGTGATCTGGGCCGCCGCGCCCTGCTTGGCGTTGTAAGCGGCGGCGGTCTCCAGCGAAGCCGGGTTGCGCGCCCAGGCGCGGCGCGCGACGCCGCCCATCACATCCCACATCACCGCCGAAGAGAGAATCCGATCGACGCGCGCACTGCCGTCCAGCACCATACCGAAGCCGCCGTTAATAGCCCGGCCGACACCCACGCCGCCGCCGTTGTGCAGCGCCACAAGGCTCATGCCGCGCGCGCAGTTGCCCGCGAAGCACTGCGTCGCCATGTCGGCCATCACGCTGGAACCGTCCCGAATATTGGAAGTTTCCCGAAAAGGAGAATCCGTGCCGCCCACATCGTGGTGGTCACGGCCCAGCATCACGGGGCCAATCTCGCCATTTCGGACCATTTCGTTGAATTTGAGCGCGATGGTCGTGCGCCCTTCGGCGTCTTGATAGAGGATACGCGCCTGCGTTCCGACGACCAGTCGGTTTTTCTCCGCATCGCGGATCCAGATGTAGTTGTCGCGGTCCTGCCCGCGCCGGTTTGGGTCGATGCAGTCCATCGCCGCCCGGTCCGTCCTGCGCAGGTCCTCCGGGTCTCCGCTGAGGCACACCCAGCGGAAGGGGCCGTAACCGTAATCAAAGAGCTCCGGGCCCATGATGTCCTCCACGTAGCTCGGCATCAGGAAACCGTCCTTTTCGTCGACGCCGTTGCGAGAGAGTTCTTTGACGCCCGCGTCATACATGGCCTTCAGCAGCGAGTTGCCGTAGTCAAAGAAATAGCTCCCGCGCGCGCGCAACGTTTTGGTGAGTGCGTACTGCCGGCGCAGCGAGGCGTCCACGAGGGCGCGAAACGCCGCCGGATTCTCGGTCAGCATCCGCGTGCGTTCCGCGAAGGTGACGCCCTGAGGGCAGTATCCGCCGGTGTAGGCGTTGTGGCAGGAGGTCTGGTCCGACAGCAGCGGGATACGTACGTCGTGGTCCACGGCGTACTGGAGCAGATCGACGATGTTGCCGTGGTAGGCGATGGACGTACTGACGCGCCGGGCGACATAGTCCTGCGCCCGCGCGAACACCTCGGCCAAGTCGTCCGACACCGCCGAGACCCAACCTTGCGACAGGCGGGTCTCAATGCGGGAGCGGTCCACCTCGGCGACGACGCCGACGCCGCGCGCGATCTCGATGGCCTTGGGCTGCGCGCCGCTCATGCCTCCGAGTCCGCTGGAGACGAACAGGACGCCCGAGAGGTCGGCGTCGGGGGTGAGCCCGAGCTGCCGCCGGCCGGCGTTCAGCAGCGTGTTGTAGGTGCCGTGGACGATCCCCTGCGGGCCGATGTACATCCAGCCGCCCGCGGTCATCTGCCCATAGTTGGCCACGCCCATCTCCTCCGCGATTTCCCAGTCGTCCGGGTTGTCGAACATCCCCACCATCAGGGCGTTTGTGAGGATTACACGGGGGGCGTCCGGCCTGGAGGGGAACAGGCCCAGCGGGTGCCCCGACAGCAGCACCAGCGTCTGGTCCTGCGTCAGCGCCTCAAGGTAGCGCATGGTAAGGCGGTACTGCATCCAGTTTTGAAAGACGCTGCCCGTCTCCCCGTAGGTGACGAGTTCGTAGGGGTAGAGCGCGGTCTCAAAATCCAGGTTGTTGTCGATCATGACCTGAAAGGCCTTCCCCTCGAGGCACCGGCCAGTGTATGTTTCGACCGGACGCCCCCAGATCCGGCCGGGCGGCCGGAAGCGGTAGCCGTAGATGCGCCCGTACGTCGTGAGCTCCGCCATGAATTCGTCCGCAAGCGCCTCGTGCAAGGACGCGGGGAGGTAGCGCAGCGCGTTTTTGAGCGCGGTCTCCGCCTGGGCCCGCGTCAGGCGAAAACCCCGACTGGGCGCGCGCCGGATACCGGGCAGAAACGCCGGGTAGGACGGGAGTGTGTCGTCCGGCCGGATCCGCATGGCGTTGTAAAGTTCTTGGTTGCGCATGGCGGTCATCCTCTCAGAAAAACTTAAAAAAAGACACCCCCAAGGGGCGCGCTGTCACATTGCCTGGCCGGCCCCGGCCCCGCGGGGGCGCCGGATTTCTTATTTGGTATCCAGTATAATGAAAAGAAACAAAGAAGTCAATAAATAATGAAAATGGATAATGAAATTGTAAGAGCGGCGTTTTGCCGCCCATTTTTGCTTCGTCCCTTGACGCGAGGGGGCGCAAGTGGTATGATACAAGCCGGTCGGCCGGTGGCGAGCCGGCGGAATTTTGATCGAAACGGAGTGAGCGCAGTGGCGAAAATTGTCGAATGCGTCCCCAATTTCAGCGAGGGGCGGGACCTTTCCGTCGTCGAGGCCCTGGTGCGGATCGCGGAGGGAGTCCCCGGCGCGGCGCTTCTGGATCACTCCTCCGACGCGAGCCACAACCGGAGCGTATTTACGATGGCGGGCAGCCCCGAGGGCGTCGCCGAAGCGGCGTTTCTGCTGTGTCGGGAGGCCGGCGCGCGCATTGATCTGACGAAACACACGGGCGAGCATCCGCGCATGGGCGCGACCGACGTCATCCCGTTTATCCCGATCCGCGAGACCGGCATGGAGGAGTGCGTCGCGCTGTCGAAGCGGGTGGCCGAGCGGATCTGGCACGAACTGCACATCCCCTGTTTTCTGTACGAGGAGTCCGCCGCCGCGCCGGAACGGAAGAACCTGGCCGCCGTACGCAAGGGACAGTTTGAAGGGATGCCCGAAAAGCTCCGGCGGCCGGAGTGGGCTCCGGACTACGGGACGCGGGCTGTCCATCCGACGGCGGGCGTCACGGCCGTCGGCGCCCGGGCGCCGCTCGTCGCGTTCAACGTCAACCTGGGCACGTCCGATCTGTCCGTCGCCGATGCGATCGCGAAGACCGTCCGGGGTTCGAGCGGGGGGTACCGATACTGCAAGGCCATCGGCGTGACGCTGGAGGGGCGGGGTATCGCGCAGGTCTCGATGAACATGGTGAACCACGAGGGCACGCCGCTCTACCGGGTGTTCGAGGCCGTCCGCGCCGAGGCGCGCCGCTGGGGCGTCCCGATCGTCGGCAGCGAAGTGATCGGCCTCACCCCGGCCAAGGCTTTGATCGACTGCGCGGCATATTATCTCCAGATCGAAAATTTCGACGATAAAAAGCAAGTGCTGGAAAATCATCTGCTTTGAGAAGAGGGGACCCATATGAAATTGAGTGACAGAACACTGGAAGATTTTGGAAATTTTCTCGCCTCCGACGCGCCGGCGCCGGGCGGCGGGGCGGCGGCGGCGCTGGTGGGTTCTCTCGGCGCGGCGCTTACCCACATGGTGGCCGCGCTGACGGTGGGGAAACCCCGCTACGCGGAGCACACCGCGCTCATGCGGGCGTTGCTGGCGGAGACGGAGACGCTTCGGGGCGCGCTGCTCGCGGCGGTGGACCGCGACGTCGAGGCGTTTCGCGGCATGAGCGTGGTGTTCGCGATGCCGAAGGGGACGGAGGCGGAGAGGGACGCGCGCCGGGCGGCGATGCAGCGCGCGCTGCGCAGCTGCACGCTGCCGCCCTATGAGATGATGGAATACGCCTTCGCGGCTCTCCGACTGGCGGAAAAGGCGCTGGGGCACAGCAACAGGAACGCGGTCAGCGACCTTGGGGTTTCCGCGCTGCTGCTGAAGGCCGCGTTGCAGGGCGCGTGGCTGAACGTTCTGACCAACATCGGCGCGGTGGACGACGCCGCGTTTGTCGAGCGCCACCGTGCCGGCGGCGAGGCGATTTTGGCGGAGGCCCTGCCGCTGGCCGACAGAATCTACGAGACCGTGTCGGCGGAGATCATCGGGGGATGAAGCGCCCCTGCGAGGCGAGATGAAAAGAACAGGGGTCCGGCGAAAGGCGGCGGCAAGTATCAGCGCTATGGGCGCTGCAGAAAATTCAAATGTAAAGGTTCCCTCTGTTGACTGTGAAACCGCCGTTATTACCGCGTTGGCGCTTGCCAATGTCGCGGCTTCCAATCCCAGACCGACAACTATGCCAAGCGGGATTCCGACAGCAGAAAGCATAATCCCTTCTTTCAGTACGATTTGCATGATATGCCGTCTTGTCGCGGCTGCGATTGCCCTTTATCTGTGTCCATGCAAGCCTTATGGTCAGTTTTATATTCCTTACTCCGCCCGTATTGTTTCTACGATGTTATCGCCCTTCACGCTCATCGCCGCAAAGCGCATCGTCGCCCACGTTATCGCAAAGACGGCAAGGATGCACTCTGCGACTGCAAGCCACGGAAGCCGGTACGGAATCGGAAACGCCGACCGAATAGGCAGATTGATCAGATAAGTCAGCGCGACTGCGGCAGGTAGTCCGATTGTCAGAGATTTGACGGTACACAGAACGCTTTCATAGTTCAGCATACGCTTTAATCCGTCGCGAGTCATACCTACGCTCCGCAGAACCGCGAACTCGCGGAAACGCATGCGCACGTTCGCGGAAATAGTACTTATTACGTTGGTAAGCCCGATTAAGGTCAGTAACGCGACAAAGCAGCACACAAAGACCATTGCCAAGCCAATGGCAATATTCATAACTTTCATATAGTCCCGGACTGTATACACGCGAGTGCTAAAGCCGAGTTCCATATAGCCGGATTCCGGGGCTTGTGGGAATATTTCTCCCATCACAGCATTGGCGTATTCTATAAATCCCTCGACATCCGCAGGCTTCGCGTACCAAGTGTAATCTCGCGTCTCGCCCTGCGGAATAATCAACCTGACGATCCGCCTGTTTGGGGGCAAAAGCTCGCGCGGTATGTTTTCTTGCGTCAATATGCCGTGCAGCGGGATTTCACTTACGGAACCGTCCTCTTTGATGAAGCGCAAATCTTCTTTTTCAAACAGGAACGGCTCAAGAGACGCCTCGCGACCGTTGTCATTGTAACCGTAATGATTGATCAGGATATTTGAGCCGACGGGAACGCCCGCCCGTTCGCAAAGCGCGGCGTAATGGTCCCCGTCCAAGGTCAAAATTTCCGTGGAAATTTCATATTCGTCCCGTTCTTCGGAATCGAAACATACTTCTATCATTTTCGGCGAGATCGCTTCCCTTGGAACGACAGCGGTATACGTGTTCATATCCGCGCCCACTCCCATTATGGACGTACTTTCGTATGTGCGCAGCCTTTCGGTTACGGTATTTGCGGTCAAGCTGTCAATGGGGGCGACGATAAGGGTTTCCGCGCGGCCTGTAGCTTCGTTGACAGAACCGTCCCGCAAAAGGGATGTATAGTCAACCACAACCGTAGCGTCAATATCGGGGAATATCATATTTTCTACCGATTGAGCCTGTTCATAAAGCGCACTGACCGCAATAAACAAAACGACACTGACGGTAAGGGACACTGTGCTTGCGCGGAAATTGCGTTTACTGCGCTTCATATTCTTCGCCGCGAGCGCGCCCTCAAATCCGAACAATCTTTGGGTCAGGGGACTTACGCGCAGTCGCTTTACCGCCATTTTGACTTCCCCCTTCCCGCGGATGCCGGCAATGGCGGGGATCTTTGCCGCCTTGCGGGCGGGAAGCCACGCGGAAAACAGCACGGCGGAGAATGAAATCAGAGAAGCGGCGGCTAAGGCCTGCCACGCGACTACAAAATCAATCACGAGTGTAAGTTCGTTGAGCATCATATGGATGAGGCTGTTCAGCTCGCCGAGGAAGTGATTGGCGGCAAGAACGCCTGAAAACGCCAGAATCAGTCCGATTACAATGCCGATCGGGATTCCCGCCGCCGAGAAGAATAGGCTTTCATACATAACGCAGGAAACAATTTGCCGCTTTGCGGCTCCTGCGCTTTTCAATATGCCAAACTGCGCGGTGCGCTCGCCCGCGCTTGCGCGGAACGCGTTTGTGATTACAACGACGGACATTACAAAGATTATTGCGATTATAATGCCGGCGGGCAGGATGAGCAACGCGCCGAGCGTACTGCTAGAGTCGCCGTACTCCTCGCCCGGCAAATCCGCAACCAATGCGTTGCCGCTTGCCGCAAAACAGCAAACCGCCGTGATCAAAGCCGTCGAGAGGGCAACACCCATCAGAGTCCACACAGTACGCGAACGATTTATTTTTATTTGGCTGTACGCCAGTTTGGCGGTTAAACGCACTTCGCTCACCCCCTGACCCGCTCGTCGCGCAGAATCCGGCCGTCGCCGACAGCTATAATGCGGTCGGCTTGCAGGGCGATACTCTCGTCGTGCGTTATGACGATGAGCGTTTGATTGTACCTTTTGTTGGACAGTTTCAACAGGTCAATGATCTCCCTGCCGGATTTGCTGTCAAGGTTGCCCGTCGGTTCGTCGGCGAGGATGAGCGCCGGGTCATTGATTAAGGCCCTGCCAATGGACACGCGCTGCTGCTGGCCGCCGGAGAGTTCATTGGGGAGGTGTTTGGCGCGGTCGGAAAGACCTATGGTTTCAAGAATGGTTCTGAGTTTGTCTTCGTCCGGTTTGCGGTTATCCAAGAGACGCGGGAGCATTATATTCTCCTCGGCGGTGAGCGTGGGAATCAAGTTGTAAAACTGATAAATAATGCCTATGTTGCGGCGGCGGAAGATGGCAAGCTCACTTTCGTTCAGCTTGAAGATTTCGTTGCCGTCCACCGTGACGCTGCCCGATGTGGGGCGGTCAACGCCGCCGATCAGGTGCATCAGCGTTGATTTGCCGGAGCCGCTTGCGCCGACCACGGCGATAAATTCGCCTTTTTCCGCGCTGAAGGAGATGCCGCCCAACGCCGTAACGGTCGTCTCGCCTTTTCCGTAGATCTTCAATAAGTCTTTGACTTGAAGGATGACCATAAAAATAACCCCCACAGTTTTCATTGAGGTTATCATAACAAGCCAAAGTGACTTTTCGGTGACTGTTTCGCCGAGAAAAGTGACGATTCAGTCACTTTCGCGCTTCAGTGGTAAAACTTCAGCATAAATGTCGCGCCGCCGCTTCCGCTGTCAACTTGTATATCGCCGTTCTGACCGCGCATAATGGCAAGCGCCAGCGGCAGTCCCACTCCATATCCTTTTTCGCTGCGCGAACCTTCAAACCTCTTGAACAGCCTTGCGGTTTCTGATGGGGAGATTCCCTTTCCGCTGTCGGTGACCGCTATCCAAGAGCATATCGGGTTTTCCCCCGATTTAACGGTTATTTCGCCGCCGGCAGGCGAATGCTCAGATGCGTTTTTTATGATGTTTGAAATGGCTTCCGCTGTCCAGTGCTTGTCACAAAAAACTTCTGCCTCGCCTATGGTCACGACTGTCTGATTCTTAACGTCAAGCAGGATTTGAAGCGGTTCAAGCGCAAGACCGATCAACTCGGAAGCATCTATCCGATCACCGGCGAACGTCACAGCGCCCGCATCAAGCTTCGCCAACTTCAAAAGCGCGGATACGAGCCATTCCATGCGGGTTAGTCCTGTCCTGATATTGGCGATAAACGCACCTTGCTTTTCAGACTGCGCGGTTTCAAGCAAATCTGCCATCAGGCACATTGATGTCAACGGGGTTTTCAATTGGTGGGAGATGTTCGCAAGTGTATCTTTCAGAGCGTCACGGTCATGCCGGAGTGCGTCAACCTGTTCATTTTTTAGATTGGCGAGTGTATGTATGTCATTTTTAAGTATGGAAAACACGCCTTCGCGGTTGTCCCGCAGGTCGATGTCCCGACCGTCCACGATGCGCCTGATGTCATCGGACAGCTTTATGATTTCGTTTTTCTTAATCCACACGATAACCAAGCCCCCGCACGGTTTCTATGTTTATGGCATTGCCAAGCTTCTCGCGCAGTCGCTTGATGTAGACGGTCAGCGTGTTATCCTCTACAAAGTTCCCTGCTGCGTCCCAAATATGTTCCAGTATCTGAGAGCGGGAAAGAGTCTGCCCTTTATTCCGGGCAAAAGTCAGAAGCAGACGGTATTCAAGGGCGGTCAGGACGAGCGCCGTTTCACCGATGTATGCTTTGCCCGCTGTTGTGTCGATGGACACGTCGCCGAGCGTGACTGTCGCATTATGCCGCTCGCCGGCCTGTGTGCCTAATGTGCGCTTTACCCTTGCGAGCAGTTCCCGCAAACGAAACGGCTTTGTGATATAGTCCTCCGCGCCGCATTCAAAGGCGCGGACAATGTTACCCTCGTCATCCACAACCGTCAGGAAGATAACCGCAGTGTCCTTGCCTATAAGCGCTTTACGCACATCAAAGCCCGTGCCGTCCGGCAGTTGCATATCAAGTATGGCGAGGTTGAAGGGTTCGCCGGTTATGGTTGTCCGCGATTCGTGGACGCAACTGTTGTGCGTGACGGTGTAGCCCTCTTGTTCAAGGGCGTAGACAAGCCCTGACGCTATCATTGCGTCGTCCTCGACAAGCAGAATTTTGTACGGCATTTTATTCTCGCCCTTCATCCGATTCACCTTTTTCGTCAATTGCGCCGATTCGCTTTTCTATATCCTCCGCAGACGGCAGAATGTCCGCATACTTTTCCGGAAGTTTGTCAAAGAGTTTGTACTCGCTGACACCGATAGGCTTCTCAATGTCGCGAAGGGAGTATTCGGCAATCATTCCGCGCTTATTCTTGCACAGCAACAGCCCTATTGTCGGATTGTCGCACTCGCCGCGCATCAAATCGTCAACAGCGGAAATGTAGAAATTTAACTTTCCGGCGTATTCAGGCTTGAAGTCGCCTCGTTTTAGCTCAATGACCACATAACACCGAAGTTTGACATTGTAAAATAAAAGGTCGATTTTGAATATTTCGTTCTCAACCTCAATCTGGTACTGATTACCCATAAACGCAAAGCCTGTGCCGAGTTCAAGGAGCAGCTTCGTAATGTTGCGAACAAGCTCCGCTTCGATTTCGAGTTCAATCATTCCCTCGCGATATGCAATGAAATCAAACACATAGGGATCTTTCATTGTTTGCGCCGCAAGGTTTCCCTGCGGCGGCAACAATCGTTGTTGGAAGTTGCTGGTTTTGTGAGCAATCACTTGGCGCTCATACAACCCGCGCTCTATCTGCTCTTTCAGGTCGTCCACCGACCAACCATCGCTGCCGTTGCGCTCGGCATACCAAATGAACTTATCGCGGTCTTTTACCTTGTCGATAAGTGCTACGCAATGTGACCACATCAATTTTGCAGACAGCGTCTGCAAAATTTCATAATCAGGAAACAGCTTGGCAAATTTCGCCATATATCTTAGATTGCGGGCGGAATAACCTTTCGCGTCGGGGAAGTCAAGCTTAATGTCGCGGGCTATGTTCTCAATAAACTTGTTACCCCAAGTGCTATGCTCGTTAATGACCACGCCGATGTTCCAGTACAACTCGAAAAGCTCGGCGTTCGCAGCAATGATAGCGCGATGTTGAGCCATACGAATCCGGGACTTGATGTCGGTTACGATTGTGAGATACTCGCTGTTGTTGATAAGCATACGTTCCTCCCAAAATTCAGTCGCACTGTCCGGCGGTCGATTCTATATCAACTATTTCCATTATATCGGCGATGTTGCACTCCATGGCAGTGCAGATTTTTATAAGTACGTCTGTTTCAACGTTTCTGCCTTTAGTCAGCTTCGCTACTACGGCGGTGCTAACCCCCGCAAGCCTACAAAGGTCTTTCTTGGTCAGGTGTTTGTCAAGCAGTAAATGCCACAGTTTCATGTAGCTCATTTGCTTCATCGCTCATCGCCCCACTTGCTTTTGTCTGGTGATTGTCTATGTGATAATGCAAGCATAGCATAATTCTGAGTATATGTAAATCAAAACTTTTCGAGCGCATATTATTGATTTTATAATGCTTCGGTAGAAGTGCAAATTGGCACCGAGATTAACCATAATGTGAAATATACTAGTGTACTGTATCGCTGATAAGCAAGTAAAATTATTTTATTAAAATATTGCATAAATAGCCGTTTTATGGTAAGATAAAAAGAAACGGCGGTGAAGGTAAATGGGGAGGCCAAAAA
>JAISCT010000059.1 GCA_031265355.1 Oscillospiraceae bacterium
ACGGACCAGCAGACACCAGCAGAGGCCAGCACGGACCAGCAGACACCAGCAGAGGCCAGCACGGACCAGCAGACACCAGCAGAGGCCAGCACGGACCAGCAGACACCAGCAGAAGCCAGCACGGACCAGCAGACACCAGCTACCGTATCCGTAACCGAATCCGTAACCATACCTACGAGGGATAACGTAGATCTTACGGGGGTTAATCCCCCTAAATCCCCCACCCCTTTGCCCCCTTTTGCCGCTGGCGCGGCTTCTCGACGATCCCAGACGAAGCCCACCGCGGAATCGACAGGCCCACCAGGAACGCCGCTTGACGAGGCTATGGGCGATTTCGCGGACATGCGGCGGAAAATGCGAAAGCCGCTGACGGAAAAAGCGAGGGAACTCACACTGCGGCAGCTTGAGACGCTTGCCCCGGGTGACATGCAGACGCAAGTGAAGATTCTCGAACAATCCATCCAGCGCAGCTGGCAAGGCGTGTTCGGACTGAAAGAAATTTCGGGAGGCCCTCCGGGGAATGCCCGAGCCTCGCCGGCGTCTTCGAGTGACGGTGATCCGTGGGCAAACTACGCGAGGAGGGCTTACGATGCGGCAATGCAGCCAGACGAATAGCAGCTTAATGCTGGCGGCTGTCAGCGACGAGTGGAGGGCCGCACAAGTTGCGACCAACCTCTCCGCGCCGCAGCGCAAGCAGCACAACGCGCTCGTGGCCGCCGAGATCCTGCGGCTTCGAGTGGCCTATCCGACGCAGGCGAGAAGTTTTTCGGCAGAGGAAGTCGCGGCAACCAACGCGCTGTGGGCGGAAATCTTCGCGGGTGTTGATCCAGACCTGCTGCGCGAGGCGGTCATGCGGTTCATCGTCGCGGATCGCAAGGGTTACTTCCCGGCGCCTGGCCAGATCGTCGGGGCCATCGAGCAGATCGTCGTGGAGCGGAACGAGGTCGAAAAGCGCGTCTGTGACGGGCAAGAACTAAGGCGACTGTGCGAGCGCGTGCGCCAAGCAATCCGCGAAGAACCAGAAAAAACCGTCGTCGACAAAGGGGGATCGGGATGAAGCGAAAGAGAGAAATATCTGCGACTATCAGGACTTGTGTCTGCTGCGGCGCCGACATCTCCGACCGACGGGGCAGCGCCAAGTACTGCACGACTTGCGCGGAGAGGTGCGGGCATGAGAAGGATGCGGCGCGCCGGAAACGTATGCGGCAAGAGAAAAAAGCCGGCGCCGCACCATCGGTTGCCGCGAATCCACAAGTTTGTTGGCGCCGGGACTGCCGGCATTGGACTTGCATCGGCGGCAGTCGGGGTTCAACGCCGGTTTGCGACTACATCCTGCACATGCACCGGCGCCGCCCGTGCCCCGTCGGCTCCGAATGCACGGCGTACGAGCCTGGGAAGAAGGCGGCCTTGGCGTGACGAAAAAAAGATTTCTTGAGGTCGCTTGCGCCGTCGCCGCCGGGAGCGGACTCGTCATCCTGCTCGGGACAGCCGGCGCCAGCGATGCGGGCGGGTCAATATCGCTCCAGCAAGTTGCTGTCCGCGCCGCTGTCGGACTTGTCATGTTTGCCGGCGCCGGATACTTGGGAGGGCTCACAAGGTGAGGATCAAGTTCACTGTTCTCGGGCCGCCGCAGGGGAAGGCCCGGCCCAAGACCGTCAGGCTCAAGAACGGCGCATCGCACACATACACGCCGGATGCGACGGTGATTTACGAGAACCTCATTGCCATGGAATACAGGCGGCAGGCCGGTGACGTCAGATTTCCAGACGGCGAGTACATAGACCTGCGCGTTATGGCCCACTACGCCATTCCCACCAGCACCAGCAAGAAGAGACACAAGTTGATGCTCGAAGGCAAGGTACGTCCAACCACAAAACCGGATTGGGACAATATCGGCAAAGTCGTCGCCGACAGTCTCAATAAGATCGCCTACCAGGACGACGCCCACATTGTCGATGGGCAAGTGAGGAAATTCTACTCGGAACAACCGAGGCTTGAGATTATTCTTCAAAGCGCGAAGAGCTGAAAGGAGACGCGGCAATGAACGGAGAAGTTGGGAAATTCGATGCGTACAAGAAAAAACTGCAGGGGGTATGCGACGAGAACAATTTGGTGTTTACACTCCACAAGGACCAATACCCGATTGTGCTCAGGATCAAAGTCACAGACGGCCTCGACGGACAGATGAGCATGCTTGAAGCCGCTGAAGACGAGGGCTACCGCAGCCCGGACGCGCGGCTGGCGTTTTACTACAAGGACGGCGTGCTCATGTGGCAGATCTCCGAAACCTTTACGATCGGGGACGCCCTATTTTCCCGGCTGAAAAACCTCTACAAAAATCTGCACTTCACCTGGCTGCAATTTTTTCACCGGGATATCACCGAAAGAGGCGTGCTGACACCGCAGGAGCTGCCCGGCATCGAGGAATACGCCGGATCTGACACGAGCGCGAACGATGACATGGAACAGCTTGAGATTTTTGAGGATGACGAAGAATCTGACGGTTTCGAGGATGACGATGATGACAACGACGACGGAGACGTGCTCACGGGGGACGTCGAGCTTCCTTCCGTCATACAAGACGCCACGCGAATCGTGCGTGAGCTCGGACAAGCGACTGTCTCGCTTCTGCAACGCCGCATGAGCATCAGTCACATCAGGGCCACGCGCCTTATGGAGACACTGGAATCTCTCGGCGTCGTAGGTCCCAGCAACGGATCCATGCCGCGTGAAGTTTTGCCTTATGACCAACCGGAAGACCCCGCCGATGGCTACGAATACGAGAGGAGCGAGGCAGACGATGCTGAAGCGTGAGGACTACAAGGCCATCAAGCATATGGACAAGCGGCAGATGAGCGAATACTTGGAGAAGATCTATCTGCGCGGCTTCGCGGCCGGCAAGAAAGCGGGAACGGCCGGAGAAAATCCGGATACCGCCCTCGCTGAAAAGGCAGAGCCGGACAGCCATTGACGAAAGGGGTAAATTATGTACACGGAGATTAGCGTTGACAAAATTCATCCCCATCCAAGAAACCCGCGCAAGAATTTAGGCGACCTAACGGAGCTTACAGAGAGCATCCGAGTCAACGGTATTATGCAGAACCTGACCGTTGTGCCCTGGCCAGCGGCGAACTGGGGCGAAGGAATAACGGCGGAACTGTACGAGGACCAGTACACCGTCGTCATTGGCCATCGTCGCCTGGCAGCCGCAAAAGAGGCGGGGCTTGTCACCGTACCGTGCGCCATCGTGGAGATGGACGAAAAAACGCAAGTTGGCGCCATGCTCCTTGAAAATATCCAGCGTAGCGACCTGACCTTGTTGGAGCAGGCGGACGGGTTTCAAATGATGATTGACCTTGGCGAAAGCGCCAAAAGCATTTCGAGAAAGACGGGTTTTTCGGAGGCGACGGTGCGCCGCCGCGTAAAACTGCTGAAAGAGCTTGACCGGGAGATGCTGCAAGAAACGCAGGAGCGCCTCATCTCGCTTGAGGATTACGAAAAGCTGTATAAGATCAAGAACAGGGAGAAACGAGCACAGGCGTTCAGGGCGATCGGGACGCGCAATTTTGAGTGGAAAGTATCAACAGAGATTAATCGTCAAGAGCGCGAAGAATGCGTGGCGAAAATCATGGAAATTCTCGCCAGGTTTGCAACTGAAGAATCTGCTGAAGCGTATCAAAAGACACGCAAGGCTTGGGAACTCAGCCTTTGGACTGCTAGCGAGAATGACGTTGCAAAAGCCGAAGAACTATCCAAAGAGTTCGATGCGAATGAGAAATACTACTACACGATGCAGTTCAGCGCCGTGCACATCTACACAAAAGGCATGAGGCCACAATCTGAGGCGGAAAAAGAAATAGAGGCACAGAAAAAAGAACGTAAGGCTCGCCAGGCCCGGATTGCCGACGCTTTTGCGCAGGCTTATGAACTGCGGCTTGAATTTGTACGCAATTTCCGTGCGACAAAAGGAAGGGAACTTGGCTTAGTCGAAAAAATGGCGGCATATGCGTTACTGCGCGGTCATCACGTTGACAGTTATGTTATGCGGGATTTGTTTGACGTCGAGAAACCATTCCGCGAGAGCTGGCGGACAAACGGCGAAGGCGAGACAATGGATGAGTTCTCAGAACGGCTGCTCGCGGATGGGATCGGCAATCTCAACGCGAATTTACTGTTTGCCGCAGCGTATGTCCGCATGGAAGACAAAAAGGCGACGTGCAGAGACTACAACAACAGGTACGAACCGAACAAAGCGCTTTCCAGGCTGTATGGACACTTGACGGCAGTAGGCTACGAAATGAGCAGCGAAGAAGTTGCACTGGTGGACGGTACTCATGAGGCATATGTCCGGGAGAATGTCGAGTGAGAAGACATCCGGCAAGATCGATGGGGGACGCCGGCGTGCCGGCCATGGCATTCGATCGTTTCGAAAGGGGACAAACGCGCTATGTGCTGCTCATGCAGAGACCAGAGGGTGGCGACAACCATTTCTGGATCGAAGAAAATGGCGTAACGATACGCGCATCCAGGGTCGAAGCTGATATATGGGCCTCGTGGCAGAGGCTCAAGGAGGACTTAGAATGATTGTTTTGATGATTGCCACCCACCTGATTGCGGTAACCGTCGGGTTCGCGCTTTGTGCCCTGCTTACGACGGCGGGCAGAGCTGATAATGCGCTCGAAAGAATCGGAAAGGCGGCAAGCGAACGCGAGGAAGACGATCAGCGAGATCGGGGAAAGTCTGATACTGTTCAGCACCGACATGGTGCGAGCGATAAAACGTAAAGTCAATCCCAAAAGCATGGTGCGACGGGCGATCAAAGGGAATCGCGGGAAAGACTGATGGGCATACGCATTTGAGGACATCATCGCGACACTATGATTTCTTCCTTTCTTTTCATACCCAAAATCTCCTTCTTACACCCGGGGCGGGGGTGGCTTCTGCCCCTGCCCCGGGGCACTTCTTTGTTCACATTTAAAAGGAGGAGACCAAAGACACAAGGGGAATGCCGTGGGTGCGGCGCACCGATCGTTTTTATCCGGACTGCGACTGGGAAATGTATGCCCTGCGACGCCTTGACATGCCCGCAGGCGGAGAAATTCAAGTGCAAGTAACTTATCAGGAGGGGAACCGATGAACCTGCAGGAACTATCACGTTGTTTCGAGTTGCGACAGCGGCTGGAACGCGACAAAGAAATACTGCTATCCCTGCAGGAGGCAGCTTATCCCAAGGCGACAATATCGGATGTGCCGAGACAACCGGGGCACAGAGACAGAATCGGCGACCTGGCCGTGGAAATCGCGGACATGAAAGAAAGAATACGGCATTTACAGGGAGTGATTGCGGCTGAGGAAAAGGCGGTCTCAACATTTATCGAGACCATCGGCGATGAGCGAATGCGAGTAATTCTACGCCTGAGATTTTTGAGAGGTCTCGAATGGGGAGCAGTGGCAAATGTACTCGGCGGCGGCAACACGGAGGAAGGCGTCAAGTCAGCCTGCTACCGGCTCCTTGCCGCTGAAAGTTGCAACGCCGTGACGCCCCGTGACGCCCCGTGACGCTTGACGACGCCCCATCAGATGGTTTATGATATCATTGTAAAATTTTAATCATAGCCGGGCGGCCTTCCTCGGGAGGCCGCTATTCATTTGGGAAGGAGGTAGTCGGCCCCGCGTTTCTCCTTTGCGCGGGGCATGGCCTGGGCTACCCGTTCGCCACCGGGCAGCGGCAGGTACGAGACAAAAGGAGGATTACCGTTATGCTTGGTATTTTCGCACTCGTTATCTATGCGCTCCTGACGATAGGCGCGACGGTGGTATTCACGCGGCGCACACACGATGTCGAGAGGTTCAATGTAGCGGATCGGAATATTGGCGCCTTCTGCGGTGCTCTGAGCATCGCCGCCAACTGGATATGGGCGCCGTCGCTGTTTGTCTCGGCGGAGCGCGCCTATAGGACCGGTATCCCGGGCATGTTCTGGTTCCTGATCCCAAACGTACTTTGCCTGATTCTTTTCATACCGTTCGCAAAGCGCATGCACGGCCAGTTCCCCGCCGGCATCACTCTGTCCGATTACATGGGGAGACAGTACTCCCCAAAGGTGCAGGGCATCTATCAGTTTCAGCTCGGTGCCCTGGCGGTGCTGTCCGCGGGCGTGCAGCTGCTCGCCGGCAGTAAGATGATCTCCCTGATGACGGGCCTGCCATTCCCACTGGTGAGCGTACTCCTTGCGGCAATCGCTTTTACCTATGCGCAGTTCTCAGGTATCCGGGCGTCAGTGACCGCCGACGTCGCCAAGATCGCCGTCGTATTCGGTGGCCTTGCTTTATTGCTCCCCATGGCCCTTGACGCCTCTGGCGGCATTGCAACCCTGGCAAAGGGGTTCGGGGGAAGCACCGGAGACTACACGGCGCTCTTCTCTGGAAATGGCCTTGATGTGCTTCTCGGCTTCGGCATTCCAACCGCAATAGGCCTGACATCCGGGCCGTTTGGCGACCAGAGCTTTTGGCAGCGAGCGTTCTCCATTAAGAAAAAGCGCCTTGGCACGGCATTTTTCGGCGGCGCTCTCATATTCGCCGTTGTGCCTATATGCATGGGCTCCATCGGGTTTCTCGCGGCCGGCGCCGGCTTCGCCGCCGCGGATCCGGGTGTGGTCAATCTGGAATATATCTCGACCGTCCTGCCGCAGTGGGCACTGGTGCCGCTGCTCTTTATGGTGATTGCCGGACTGCTGTCCGTGGTTGGCTCGAATCTGTGTGCCGCGGCCTCGCTGATGAGCGACTGGAGCAGCGACGTAAAAAAGGCCCGCGCCGGCATGATCGTTCTGCTGGCTGCCGCCGTCGCCATCGCCAACATCCCCGGCCTGACGGTGACACACCTGTTTCTGTTCTACGGCACGCTACGCTCATCGACGCTACTGCCGACCGTTCTCACACTGAGCGGCAAAAAACTGATGTCAAGAGGTGTCTTCTTCGGAATCCTCGCGTCGCTGGTGATAGGGCTGCCGATCTTCGCTTACGGCTCGCTGATGAACATAGGCACGTACAAAACGCTGGGCAGCATCACGACAGTTTCCATGAGCGGACTCATCGCCTGGGTGACTACTCTCCTCTCAAGGAAGCAGGGGGTGATCGCATGAAGGCGTGCCGCATGAAACTCGCGGAACTCCAAAAGCCTGAGCGCAATACGCGGATACACACGGAGGCGCAGCTCAGAGAGCTTGAGCGCAGTGTGACAATGTTTGGTCAAATCAGGCCTATCATCGTCGATGAGAACAACGTCATCCTGGCTGGCAACGGCCTTTACGGAACCTTGCTCCGGCTTGGTTGGGAAGAGGCCGAAGTCTACCAGTACGACACCCTGTCCGAGAACCAGAAGAAAAAGCTGATGATTGCAGACAACAAGATCTACGGCCTGGGCGTCGATGATTATGACACGCTTGACGCTTTCCTGCTGGAGCTCAAGGACGACCTCGATATACCCGGATTCGATGCGGACATCCTGAAAAACATGACGGCCGCTGCCGACGACATCACGGCTGCCATGTCCGACTACGGCAAACTCTCTCCGGAGGAGGCCACGAGCATTGCCGCCGCGGGCGAACGTAAACGGGAGGCCGCCGATACCGCCGAGGCCGGGGAACGCGCCAGCAGACCATTGCAACGGCCGCAGACGGCAGATCGGGACAAGCCGGAAGTAATCACCTGCCCGGAATGCGGGGCGGTCATATGCCCATGAAACGCATATCCGCGGGCATTGATGTCGTCGAGGCGGCGGAACGCCGCATCAGAAATGTTTTCTCCAACGGTCTGCCGGTCTACATGTCCTTCTCCGGGGGAAAAGACAGCCTTGTACTCGGCCAGCTCACCATGAGCATGATACAGCGCGGACAGATACGACCGGAACTGCTGACCGTACAGTTTGTGGACGAGGAAGCGATATTCCCCTGCATCGAAAAAACAGTTCTCGACTGGCGCCGGAAGTTCATACTCGCCGGCGCCGACTTCGAATGGCTCTGCGTGGAAGTTAAACACTTCAACTGTTTCAACGACTTGAGCGAAGAGGAGACTTTCATCTGTTGGGACAGCACGAAAGAGGACGTGTGGATACGCCGTCCTCCGGCCTTCGCGACAAGAAGACACCATCTGCTGCGGCCGCGCAAAGACTCCTACCAGGACTTCATGCCGCGGCTGTGCATGGATGGCATTGCCATCACTGGCGTCAGAGCCGCTGAATCGGTACAGCGCCTTCAGTACATGGCACGTCTGAATATGGGCATGGGAGGCGGCATGACAGGCCGGGGGCAAGTTTACCCCATCTACGACTGGCGGACAAGCGACGTCTGGCGTTATCTCCGAGACCAGCGCGTAGAGATTCCGGAAATATATCTCTACCTCTGGCAGAGCGGCACGACGAAGGGTCAGCTCCGCGTTTCTCAATTCTTCTCGACAGATACGGCACGCAGCCTCGTCCGGCTAAATGAGTATTACCCAGACCTGATGGACCGTATCATCCGGCGCGAGCCAAATGCTTATCTCGCGGCGCTCTACTGGGACAGCGAGATGTTCGGCCGGCGCACCCGGACGCGCAGGGAACTGGAGGCCAGCGAGGATCCGCGCGACTACCAAGCGATGTTGATCCAAATGTTCTCCAACATGGAGCAGCATTTCACGACCCCGCGCAAACTCATCGTCGCCAAGAGATACCGCCACCTGTTTATGAAGATCTCCCCCTTCGCGACGGCAAAAGACTATCGGGAGATGTACGACGCACTCATGCGAGGTGACCCAAAACTGCGCACATACCGCGCTCTGTATCAAACCATCTACGGCAGATACGCGAAGGATGCCGTGATGGAGCAAGAGGCGGTGAAACGCCGTGCCTGACGTTAATCTCTTCGCCCCGCTCTCTACCCTGCAGTGGGTGGCCAGGGACAGACTCAAGCCGAATGACTACAACCCAAACAAGGTCAGCCGCGAGAATCTGCGTCTGCTCACTCAATCCATCCTGTCCAACGGCTGGACATTGCCCATAGTGGCACGCCCGGACATGACCATAATCGATGGCTTCCATCGCTGGACCGTTGCCGGAGAAGAACCATTGCGTTCACTGTTAAAGGGAAAGGTTCCCGTCGTGATTGTTGCCCACGACGATCAAGCAGGCGACATCTACGGCACCGTCACGCACAACAGGGCGAGAGGAACGCATCTGCTCGAACCTATGAAGGCAATCGTGCAACGCCTCATCCGCGAGGGAAAGCCCGTAGACGAAATCGGGAAGCAGCTTGGCATGCGTCCGGAAGAAATATTCCGCCTCTCGGACTTCAGCAAAGACGATTTCCTGACCATGATGACGAAGGACGTGACGTCATACAGCAAAGCCGAGATCATCACAAGAGTGTAATCGCCCCGTGTACCATCTTAGAGTATATTTATATATATTCCAATAACACGCGCGCGCGCAGGGGTAGAAGGGACACCTGAAGTGTGCCAGTGGGCACCAAGGGAGGAGTGACAATATGAACAAAAAGAAACGCGAAAACTTAGTGAAAAAGGTACTGTAAAGCGGGGGAGGGTCATGTGAGGGTTCGCCGACCCCGAAAAACGCGTATAAACCACCCCCAAAATAGAGGGGTTTGATTGGCCCCTCCGCCCTCCGATCAGATTTGCGACGATGGAAAGGAGCATTTTCATGGCGGCGCAAAAGAAACAAGACGTGCTCGTCGAGGACGGCGCTGTCTATGTGCTCCGCGCCGGAGCGTCGGTTTACGTCAAAACGGCGGACATCTGCGCGATGACGGGAAAGAGCAACCAGTGGATCGGGCAGCTGCTTAGCCAGGGTACGCTCAACAAACGCTCCACTCCGCATGGCGCGATGTTCGCCTTGACGCCTACCGTACGTGCCTACTTGGACATGATTGAGGCGCGGGCGAAAGCCAGTGATAATAAATCGGACAAAGAAAAAAACGAAGCCGAAATCAGCATCAAAAAGGCCAAGGCGATCGTCGCTGTGATCGAGGCGAAGGAGCTGCAAGGGAAAATGCATCGCTCCGAGGACGTGGAGGCCATGACCGCAGATCTGATTTACGCTGTGCGAGGTGTGCTCATGTCGCTGCCCGGCCGTTTGGCCGTGGACGTCGCAGCGACTACCACTGCGGCCGAAGCTGCCGACACAATCCGCAAAGAGGTCTATAAGGCCATGGCCGAGCTGGCCAATTATCGCTACGATCCCCAAAAGTACGAAGAGCGTGTGCGCGAGCGGCGGGATTGGGATGCAAAAAACGGGCGTGACCCAGATGACGAACAGTAACGACACGTCCCGGCTGAATATTTCCCTGGCGAAAGTTCTTGCAGGCATGAAGCCGCCCGACGATCTGACGGTAACGAAATGGGCTGAGAAAAACCGCCGCCTGTCCGCCGAGAGCGCCGCCGAGGTGGGCCTATGGCGAACGGAGCGCACGCCGTATCTACGCGAACCCATGGATGCCTTTACCGACTCGAAGGTGAGGCGCATCGTCATGGTGGCTGCGTCTCAAGTTGGCAAGTCAGAATTTTTAAACAACACCATAGGGTACATCATAGACCAGGATCCCGGAAGCGTCCTGTTCGTGCACCCCACCACAATCGATGCCCGCGAATATTCAAAGCTTCGCATAGCGCCGATGTTTCGCGACTGCCCTGTGCTCAAGAAGAAGGTGTCAGATCCCAAACGGCGCGACAGCGGGAATACCATCCTCCAAAAAAGTTACCCGGGCGGCATACTGACGCTATGTGGTTCCACCGAGGCGCATGCGCTCGCGTCCAAGCCTATCCGATACATTTTGGGCGACGAGCGCGACCGCTGGGCGACGTCGGCCGGCAATGAAGGCGACCCCTGGGATCTGGCCCGAGCCAGACAGACGACTTTTTACAACTCGAAGGCCCTGGAAGTTTCCACACCCACCATCAAGAACGCCAGCGCGATCGAAGCCTCATATGCGGAAGGCACGATGGAACGCTGGAAAACACAGTGCCCTCACTGTGGCGGGTACTATGAAATCACCTTCGAGGATATACGCTACGAGTATGCGGAAAAGGTCGTCGCCGGAAGAAAAACATACAGGGTGACAAAGGTTTGGTATGTCTGCCACGGGTGTGGCTGCATATCTGACGAAGCCACCGTGAAGCGGCAGCCCGCCCACTGGGAAGCCGACAACCCGGACGCGTACGCACAAGGCGTGCGGTCCTTCTGGCTCAACGCCTTCGTATCTGCCTGGGCCAGTTGGGAAAGCATTATACTGAGGTACTTAAGCGCGATCGGCAGCAGCCGAAAGCTGCAGGTCGTGTTCAACACCTGTTTTGGTCTCTTGTGGGAGGACCGCGGAGACCTGGAGGATGAAGACAGTCTACTTTCACGGCGCGAGGAATACCCCGCCGAATTGCCCGAGGGCGTGCTCGTTTTGACGTGCGGCGTCGATACGCAGGACGACCGCCTTGAGTATGAAATCGTCGGCCATGGTCACTTCGGCGAAACGTGGGGTGTGAAAAAGGGCATCATCATGGGGCGTCCGGACGATGCCGAAACCTGGGCGGCCCTGGACGATGTGATTGATCACACTTACCGCTTCGAGGGCGGCGCCGGCCTGCGTATCTCCATGACAATGATAGATGACGGAGGTCATTTTACCCAGGACGTCCGGCTCCAATGCCGGGCACGCCTCGGCAAAAAAGTGTTTGCTGTCAGAGGGCGCGGCGGCGATGGCATCCCATATACCAGGCCGCCCAAAAAACAGAAAATTGTTGTCGGCAAAAAATTTGTTGGTACCTGCTGGCAGTACGAGATCGGTGTCGACGCCGGCAAGCAAATCATCATGGACAACCTCCGGGTGCAGGCGCCCGGAGTCAAGTACACGCATTTTCCCAAGCGGGACGATTATGGTCCCGCTTTTTTCAAGGGCCTCTTATCCGAGCGGCTTGTCTATAAGCCGCAACAGAAGAATCGCTGGAAATGGGAGGTGATCCCTGGTCACGAGCGCAATGAAGCTTTGGATTGCCGCAACTATGCCTTGGCCGCGTTCAAAGCGCTGCCCGTCGACCTCGATGCCATGGATAGACGCATCAAGCAGGCAAAAAAAGAGCGACACAACATGGTAGAGGATGTGCCGCGCCCGCCAGCACAGAGGCCGTCGCAGAAGAAGAGCAAGGGCGCGGGCACGCTGAAAAAATATTATGACGAGTGGTAAGGGGTGAATGCCTTGATTGACAAGAGCGAGTTGCGGATACGGCTGGACTTTTGGAAGACCGCGCTTGAAAAAAAGCGGGCCGCCTACCTCGCGCTGGTGGACGGCGGGGTGAAAAGCTATACCATCGACGATCGGTCTCTTACCCGCTTTGATATGGACACGCTGCTTGACGAAATCAAGGAAGCGGAGCGCAATGTCGACGAGCTGGCGGCGATGTCGACTGGCAAGCGACCGCGCAAGGCATTCGGCATCGTGCCGAGAAACTGGTAACGGGTACAAGTCCGCAGGGGCTTTACCCTGGGCTGCTCGGCGGAGTTTGGCTCCTTTCGCCGCCGGGCGGCCCAGTGATTGAATGCCGGCCGACTGGAGGTGAGAAGTATTGGAAGAGAAAAAGGCGCTCCGGCGTGCTGCCCCACAAGCAAAAGGATACAGAGAAGCAGGCGCAAGTGAAACGCGGCGCGCCCTCAAAGGATTTATCGCGCGTAGCGGCCCGCCGAATGAAGACATCAACTGGAACAACTATACTCTTCGGCAGCGTTCCCGAATGCTCTACATGGCGTCCCCGGTGGCCACATCGGCCATCAACACGAACAGGACAAAGGTGGTTGGAACTGGACTCGCATTAAAGAGTTCCATCAACCGTGACATGCTGAGCCTCTCTCCGGAGGCGGCGAGGATATGGCAGCGAACGACAGAGGCTGAGTTTGCCCTGTGGTCGTCGAAGAAAGAGAACGTCGACGCCACCGCCGTCAACAATTTTGAGGGCCTACAGCAGCTCGCCTTCAAGTCATGGCTCATGTCGGGCGACTCCTTCGCGTTGTTTAAGCGGTGCGCCGCGACGCCGACGAACCCCTACACGCTGCGCATTCACATCGTTGAGGCCGACCGGGTGGGCACCCCGACAGACGGAGGAAGATCCGTCACATTTTCACCGCGCTTCACGGATGGCATGAACCCGAGCAATCAAAATAAAATTTACGATGGTGTGGAGGTCGACAAAAACGGCAGAATTGTCGCCTATTATATCCGCAATACTTACCCGAATCAGATCACGGCCGAAGAGACCCGGTGGACGCGCGTGGAGGCGTGCGGAGCGAAAACAGGCCTTCCGAACATTTTGCACATCATGGACTCGGAGCGCCCGGATCAATACCGGGGCGTGCCCTATCTCGCGCAGGTCATCGAGCCCCTGCTGCAGCTGCGCAGATATACCGAGAGTGAGCTGATGGCCGCCCTTGTCCAGAGTTTTTTCACGGCCTGGATCAAAACAAAAACCGATCCGACCGACATCCCGATGAATGAAACCGGCCCCGGCGACGTCGTCGGCATCCCGGACGACCAACCGGAAGACGTTTCGGAAAACGACAGCGAATACGAAATGGGGCCGGGCACGGTGCTGCACCTGGAGGAAAACGAGGAGGTCGTCTTCGGGCAGCCGAATGTCCCGACCGCCGGCTTCGACAGCTTTGTGAAGGCGATATGCCGTCTTGTTGGAGCCGCCCTAGAGCTCCCCTACGATGTACTCGTGAAAGAGTTCGGCCGCTCCTATTCCGCCTCCCGCGGCGCTCTTCTGGAGGCGTGGGAGGCGTTTAAAATGAGACGAAAGTGGTTCGTCGACGACTTCTGCCAGCCGGTCTTTGAGGTTTGGCTTTCCGAAGCGGTCGCCCGGGGCCGCATCAAGGCCCCGGGATTTTTCGACGACCCGCGCGTCCGGGCCGCCTGGTGCGGCGCGCGCTGGATCGGGCCGGTGCAGGGGCAGCTTGATCCAACGAAGGAATCCAGGGCCAACGAAATCCATGTGGCGCACGGCTGGAAAACCAACGAGCAGGTCGCCCGCGAAATGGGCGGCGGTGACTGGGAGGACAATGCCGACCAGCTCAAGATTGAAAACAAACGGCTGACCGACGCGAAGAGCAGCATTGCCGCGGCGTCGCCTGATAAGCCGGGCGAGAATGCTGCTGACGAGGAGGAAGATGAGGGTGCCAGTGACGAATTTCTTTAAAAACGCATTCCGACCGAGAAAGCCTCCCGCGGTGAATATCCGGCGCGAATGCTACGCCATGTCGATGGCGGCCGGACTGGATGCCGAGATTCAGTTCTACGGTGAGATTGTGAGGACGCGCCCGGTCGACTGGTGGACAGGCGAACCTGTGCCGGGCGACTTCATCATGCTCGACGAATTTCTTAAGGACCTGACGTCCATCTCGGGGGCCAAAACGCTGCTGATGCGTATTGACAGCATCGGGGGCGATTCGGAAGTATCCATTGTCGTCCACAACCGGCTCCGGGAGCTTCCGGCCAAAAAGACCGCCCGTATCGACGGCGTCGCCATGTCTGGCGGCACTCACATCACCTGCGCCGCTGATGTCATTCAGGTTAACCCAGCCAGCCAGTTCATGATTCACAAGTGCTGGGCCTACTTCAGGGGAGGGTACAACGCCGACGAGCTCCGGGCATTTGCGGACGGGCTCGATCCGACGGACAAATCCCAAGTGGCAATTTACAAGGCCCGGACGGGCAAATCAGAAGAGGAATTGCTTGCCATGATGTCGAAGACGACGACCTTTGTCGGACAGGAAATCATCGACGCCGGCTTTGCCGATGAGATGCTCGATGCGGCCGGAGATGCGCTGGAGATCGCGGCCAGCGCCGACGGGCGGCGACTGCTCGTGAATGGGAGGACGCTGCGTATGGCACCTTTCGCCAAACCGCCGGAGGGCCTCAAAGTAGCCGAACCCGCTGGGGCGAATAAAGCAAGCCAAAAACAGTTATCTGTGGGCGAAAATCAAGAAGGAGGATCTTTCATGGCAACGAACTTTGAAGAACTCAGCACTGAAAACCCAGAACTCGCGAATCAGCTCATGGCCGAGGCTCGGGCCGCCGCGTCCGCAAGTGCCGCCGAGGCTGAGCGGCTCAGACTTGAAGAGATCGACTCAATCGCCGCTCTTTACGACGACGAAACCGTGCGCGAAGCTAAGTACGGCAAAACTCCCTGCTCGGCGCAGGAGATGGCCTTCCGCGCGGCTCAGGCCGCCGCCCAAAAGGGTGGGAAGTTCGTCGCGGACCTCGAAGCCGACGCCAAAGCGTCCGGCGCCGCAGAGGTCGGAGCCGCCCCCAGCGGGGAGGAAGAGGGCGGACCCCTCACGCCCGCGCAGCGCATGGCGGCCGGCAGGGCCGACGCGAAGAAAACGCTGAACAAGGAGGAGAAGTAAATGGATACTCACCTCAGTCGCAAAGTTGGAGAAGTGAAGTACGATAAGCTGATCGCCGGCATCACGCCGCCCGTGCATGTCAACTCCGGGACCATCAGGAAGCTCGCCACCGCCGCCGACTATGCGCGCGGTACCGTGCTCGCAAAGTCCTCCGGCTCCGCGGGAGACGGCCAGCTCGTGATCCTTGGCACCGCAGCCGCCCAAAACGAGACGCTCACTCCGGACTGCATCCTGTGCGACGACGCCGGCATCGGCACCGCCAACGCTGAGAATGCCGCCGTCTATACGGCGGGCTGTTTCAATATCGACGCCTTGATCGTCAAGAGCGGGTATACCCTGTCCGAGGCCGACAAAGACAAGCTGCGCGAACGCGGGATCTATCTCGGAGCCGTCTGGCCCGACTAATTCAAAAACGTTAGGAGGTAAATTGAAATGCCGCGCAACATTGACCTTTTCGACACCTACTACATGGCGGGCATGGTGCAGGAGATCGTCCCGGAGATGACATTCTTCCGCGACCGCTACTTCGGGACCAACCCCGGCACCGATATCTTCGCCGCAAACAAAGTTCTCGTGGAATACAGAGACGGCAGTCGCAAGCTCGCCCCCTTTGTGGTGGAGCGCGCCGGGGATATCCCCATGGCCCGCGGAGGCTACGAAGCGCACGAATTCGAGCCGCCTCACATCCTGCCGTCGAAACTGCTGTCCCTGGACGATCTCCGACTGCGCGGGTTCGGAGAGGCCCTGTACTCCGGCGCTACCCCGGCCGAGCGCGCCCGCGCGCTGCAGCTCAGAGATCTTTCCGACCTCGACCTGAGCATCACCCGCCGCGAGGAATGGATGTCCGTGCAAACCATGGTCAACAACGGGTGCGCCATGGTGGCATACATTGACGACAAAACCAAGGGCAAGACGTACGATGTGTTTTACTACAACATGTCCGAGAGCAATCCGGCCCGCTACACGGTCGGCGACGAGTGGGACGACACAAACGGAAACTTCTGGGGCGACGTGGAGGCTATGTGCGCGATGCTCGCGGACCGCGGCCTGCCCGCCGCCGATCTCGTGATCGGGTCGACCGTCGGACAGTTCATCTTGTCTGACGAAATCGCAGCCAAACGCCTCGACAATCGGCGCATGGAGTTCGGTCGTATAGCGCCGGAGATCAGCTCCCCGGGCGTGTCCTGGCTGGGCCGCTTGAATTTTGGCGGTTTTGAGTTGGACATCTTCTCCGCGCGCGAAACCTACGAGGACGACGCCGGCGCGACCCAGCGCTACTTCCCCGCGAAGAGCGCGATGGTCACCGCGCCCGGCTGCGGCCACATGATGTACGCGCAGATCACGCAGATTGAGCCGGACGAGCAGTACTACACCTTCGCGCTTCGGCGCGTGCCCAAGTTTGTTGTGAATCGAGACAAGGACACCCGGAAACTGCGCCTTGGCGCCCGGCCGCTCGCCGCGCCCCTGCGGAAGGCGCCGTGGATCTATGCGGCCAACGTGGTGAAGTAATGGACTGAGACCAAGGCGGAAAGGGGATCGAGATATGAAGCGCATCAAAATCATCAACGGCGTGTATGGACACCGGCTCGCCGGGACGAAAGCCGTGGACCCGAAGCAGGCCGGCGACCCGCCCTTCGAAGTGGACGACGGCGAGGCGGAGCGGCTGGTATCTCTCGGCGTGGCCGCGTATGTGCCCGCCGCGCCCGTTGCAACGAGCCAGGAGGGCGAGAGCGACGCCGGGGCAACGACAGACCCGCCGGACGAAAGCGGCGGCACAGAGGGCACGGAGGACCCGCCTCCCGACTACAGCGCCGACATGAGCGCCGAAGCTCTACGCGACTTGATGTCGGAGTATGGCCTACCCGTTAAAGCCGGAATGTCAAAAGCCAATATGGTGGCCGCGCTGGACGAATACTTTGCCGATGTCGATGCCGAAGAAGACGAGGATGGCGAGGGGCTGCCTGACGTCGCGCCCGAGGAGCCGGTGACATGAGCGGATTCAAGAGCATGATAGCGGCCGACAATCAGAACGTGTTTCTGAACGTCGACGAGTTCGCCGAACCGCACACGGTCATCTACGACGGCGAGACCTATGGGGGCATTCCCGTTGTTTTGTCCGGGCTGAAGGAACAGGAACGGCGGCAGCTCGTGTCCGCGGGCGACCACGCTCAAGGGCTATACCTCGTGACGACTGTCATGCACTGCGCGCTGTCCGATCTCGGCGGGAAGCAGCCAGAAAAAGGCATGCGCATAAAGATCAGCGACGGGTCGGAGTATTACCGCGAGTTCTATGTCGCGGCCTCTACCTGCGACATCGGCATGGTCCGGGCCGAACTGGAGGCGATTGACGAATGAGCTTTGTCCACATCGACCAGATCGGAGAAGTGAGTCTCGAAAGAGCAAACAAAGTCCTTGCCGTGGTGCCGGGCGGGATCTGGAAAGCCGTGCACGGGGCGCTGGAGCGCGCCGGGGAAACGGCAAAGACCAGAGCCGGCCAGTTCGCCGCCGCCGAGTACACGATCAACAAGGGCGACTTCATGAAAAACGTGAGTATGAAGTCGCGCATCACGGGCGACTCGGGGGGCGCTGTCTCCATGACGCTCAGCTATGCCGGCAACGTTCTCCCGCTCCTGACGTTCAATACGAGGTTCTCGCGCGGCGGGCTCTTGCAGACACAAGTAAAGCGTCACGGCGTCACGGAGACACTCCAACACGTTTTCGCAGAGAGAGTCTTCGGGCCGATTGCCGCCTTTGAGCGTCTGGGCACTTCGCGCTTCCCGGTGGAACAGAAATATGGACCCAGTGCGTCTCACATGCTGGAAAACGAAGCAGTGATTGAGCAGATGGACAAAACCGTACGCGAGGCGTTTGATAAGCGCATCGAGGCCGAGATCAACCGGGTACTCAACGGATGGGGGGGTAAGTCGTGACCAAGATCATCCTGCTGCAGCGACTCAAAGACCTGACGCAAGAGACAATCGCCGACATCATCATGCCAGTGGCCATGCAGAAGGGCGACGCGGAGCCGCAGTCCCGGGCGGCGGACGTCCACTTGATGCGCCTCCCGGACGGCGCCGGGGCCAAAAAGAAAGCTCCGTACGTCATACATCAAGTGCTCACCGGGAAGGACGTACAGCCCATGGGCCACGACGTGTCCGCCTCGGCGACGGTTCGCTCCATTTTTGCCGTCTACAACGAAGACGAGCAAGAGGGGGGCCTTATGCTGTTAAACATCATGGAGCGGGTGCGCATCCGCCTGCTGCGGCAGGTGGTCGTCGGGGACCAGTTTGTGCTCGACCTTTCGGCCGGGCTTGAGACACTCGTATACCCCGACGACACCGCCCCCTACTACGCCGGGGAAATGATGAGCGTGTGGAAGCTTCCGGCGGTCGAAAGAGAGGTATCTCAATGGCTGTAAAAACCAAAACCGACGCGGCTGCCGAACCGGCGGAAAAGCCGGAGGACATTGTCATCGCAGAACCCTCGGCCGAAACCAAAGAGCTCGTCGGAAGATCCGACGAGTTTTGTTGTTATCTCGGCCCGAGCATCCGCGGTGTGATCCAGGAGGGCGCGGTCTTCACCGGGACGAAAGAGCAGGCGCTCGACGCTCTTTCCGCCGCTGTTGCAGCATATCCACTCATCGCCGGCCTGATCGTCTCCGGAGCCATGATCGCGGAGGAACGCGTCAAAGTCAAAACATCCGGGAACCTGCTCAATGTCAGTTACAAGAGACTGGCTGCCGGAAAATCGAGGTAAGGAGGAAGTCCACAAATGCCAAACCATGGAGTTTTTGTATCCGAGCAGGCGACCAGCCTCGGCACTCCTGTGACGGCCGCCTCAGGCATCCCGTTCGTCGTCGGCGTAGCGCCCATCCAGAGCGCGGAATCTCCGGCCGCTCCGGGTACGCCGGTGCTCTGCAACGGTTTCGACGAGGCGCTCGAAAAGCTGGGCTACTCGGACGATTGGGCCAACTATACCCTGTGCGAGTTCATGCACTCGCACTTCAGCCTTTATGGTATGGGGCCGATCATCTTCTGTAACCTGCTCGCGCCCGCGACGATGAAGTCCTCTGTCGCCGCCGCGAATGTGAGCGTCACCAGTCATCAGGCGAAGCTTCCCATCACGGCCATCAATGACGCGACGCTCGTCGTCAAGGCGTCCGGAGGCGCCGGGAGCGCCTATGTCAAGGGAACCGACTACAGCACCTATTACTCAGGGGAATTCCTCGTGGTGGAGCTGGTGTCGGGCAGCGCGCACTATGCGGAGGCGTCTCTCAACATCGCGTACACACAGGTGACGCCCGCCTCCGTCAACGCGGCCGCCGTCGCCGCCGGCCTGGAGAGCATCGAAAAGTGCCTATCGATCTTCGGCGTCGTGCCGGATCTCATCTGCGCCCCCGGTTTCTCCGATGCGCCGGCTGTGGCGGCCGTCATGGCCGTCAAGGCGGCGGGCATCAACGGCATGTTCCGCGCGAAGGCGCTCATTGACATCAGCTCCGCGGCCTCCGGCGGTGCGACGTCTTACACGGCGGCGATGGTCCTCAAGGGAACGAACAATTTTATCGACGAAAACGAAATTGTCTGCTGGCCCATGTTGAAGCTTGGGGAACGGACCTATCATATGAGCACGCAGCTCGCGGGCCTCATAACGAAGGTCGACGCTGGAAACGAGGGCTGCCCCTACGAAAGCCCATCAAACAAAAACTTTCAGTGCGACTCCCTTGTGCTCGCCTCCGGCGAGACCCTGAGCCAGACGAAAGCGCAAGCAGACGCCTTGAACGCCGCGGGCATCGTGACGGCGCTCAATTTCGTGAATGGATGGGCGTGCTGGGGCAACTATACGGGTTGCTATCCCGCCAACAACGATGTAAAGGACTACCTCATCCCGGTCGCCCGGATGTTCGACTGGGTGGGGAATACCTGCATCCGGACATTCTGGAATAAACTTGACAGGCCCATGAACCGGAGGCTTGTCGACACCATTGTAGACGCGACCAATATCTGGTTAAACGGCCTTGTCGGGGGCGGCTACCTCCTTGGGGCGAGGGTGGAATTTCGCGAAGACGAGAACCCGCTTTCGGACCTCATGGCCGGCATCATAAGACTGCACATCTACATGACGCCGCCGTCTCCGGCTCAGGAAGTAGACTTTGTCATCGAATACGACGCCAGCTATGTGGCCGCCGCGCTGCAAGGCTAGAGGGAGGAATAACAGATGCCGAAATTCGACGAACACGTAATCAATCTCGCGGTCTATGAAGATGGTGTCGAGTATGTTGGCCTGGCCAAGGCGACACTGCCCGACCTGACGGCGCTCATCCAGAGCGTGACCGGGGCCGGTATCGCGGGGACTGTCGAGGCCGTTGTACTCGGGCATTATGAGGCCATGACACTGGGGCTCAACTTTCGGACCACCACGGCGCAGGCGATCCGGCTGTCAGAACCGCGGCGCCATACCATTGACCTGCGCACCCCGCAGCAGATCGAAGACACGGTGGCCGGCGCCCTGAAGGTGCAAGACGTCAAACATGTTTTCGTGGTCATTCCGAAAAAAGATTCCGGGGGGACCATCGCGCCCGCATCCCCCACCGACGGCTCCGGCGAGTACGCCGTGCGGTACTGGGCCACATACCTCGACGGCATAAAAAAGCGGGAGATCGACCCGCTCAACTTCATCTGCTATATCAATGGCGTGGACTATCTGGCCCCCGTGCGAGCAGCCCTCGGCAAGTAACAACGCACCCGGGGTGGAGAGATCCGCCCCGGGCCAATGAAAGGAGAATCTTCTATGTATGAGAGCAACCTGAACAACCCCAATGTCGTCGACGCCGTCGACCCGGACGAGCTTTCCGTCGCGGAAAAAGAGGCCGAGAGCAGCACGGGAACCTACACGCACAAATTCCGCATTCCCTACACCTATCAGGGGAAAACGTATACAGAGCTCACGTTCGACTGGGACAGCCTCACCGGGCGGGACGGCCTCGCCGCCGAGACGGAGCTGCAGGCGCTCGGGATTGCGATGATCGTGCCGACGTTCTCGGGGCCCTACCTGATCCGCATAGCCGCGCGGGCCTGCACGAAGACCATCGGGGCCGACGCCTTCGAGTACATGCCCATCACTGACTACAACCGGATCCGGAGCGCCGCGCGCTCTTTTTTATTGGCGTCGGAGTAGTCGGGGGAGACGGAGGCGCCTGGCTCCGGCGGCAATGCCTGGTCATGGCACAGGTGAACAATACACCCGCGTCATACTGGCTGTCTCTGCCTCTTTCACAGCTCGGCGGGTGGATCGAGGACAGCAATTTCATTCAGCAGAAGATCAAAGAGGCCCACGAGAGGATGTAAGGGATTGAAAGGAGGGGGCACACGTGGCGGACGGCAGGAAAGAGTACAACATGATGTTCTTGCTGGGCGCGCAGATGGGAGGCAGTTACACCGCTACGTTCTCAAAAGCGCAGCTGCAGATAATCACACTTCAGAAAGAGATTACAGCACTCTCCAAGACACAGTCCGACATCACGGCGTACCAAAGGCAGCAGACCGCCATTGATTCCGCGGGGAAAAGCCTCGATGTCCTCAAGCAAAAGTACGGAATCACCAAAGCGGAGATTGAGGGCATGGAGAAGGCGAATGAGAAGGTCTCGTCCGCCCTTCAAAGACGGTTGCTCGACGAGGATCTGCGGGTCAAGAAGGCCTCGGATTCCATCGCCATAAAGACTGAAAAGCTCAAGCAAATGGGCGAGGCCCTGCAGAAGGCCGGCATTGACACGGGCAATCTCGCGGCGAAGGAAGCGGAGCTCGGGAAGCAGATTGAGGAAACAAAGCAAAAGCAAGCGGCCGCTGCAGAAGAGGCGGTAAACTTTGGGTCCAAATCTGCGGCGGCCGTCCAGGCCATGTCCCAAGCCCTCGCGGCGGCCGGCATCGCAAAAGCACTCAAGGAAATCTACGATGCCCTCGCCAGCTGCGCCGGCGCCGCGGTGGAGTTTGAGCACGTCATGGCAGGTGTGCGCCGCACCGTAGGCGGAACGGACAAGGAACTCGCCATCATGGCGAAGGAGTTCCGAGAAATGTCAACGGACATCCCCATAACTACATCGGAGATCGGCGCAGTCGCAGAAGGGGCCGGGCAGCTGGGCATCGCGCAGGAGTACGCGGCGGAGTTCACTGAAATTATGAGCATGCTCGGCACTACGACGGACCTGACGGCTGACAACGCGGCGACCATGCTGGCGCAATTCGCTAACATCACAGGGCTCGATCCGAACGACTACGAAAGACTCGGCTCCACCGTCGCGGCCCTCGGCGACGCGACAGCAACCACCGCATCAAAAGTCGTCGATATGTCGCAGGGCCTGGCGGCGTCGGCGAGTATCGCCGGCATGGGCGAGACGGACATACTCGGCATATCGGCGGCGGTCGGCTCCCTCGGCATCGAGGCACAGGCCGGCAGCACGGCTATGTCGACGCTGATCCAGACGCTGTATAAGGCCGTCGAAACCGGTGACGGCCTCAAGGAATTCGCGGAAGTTGCCAATATGACTGCAGATGAGTTCGCGCATGCTTGGGGCGATAACGCAGTCATGGCCATGGACGATTTCATTCAGGGGCTCAACGATACCGAGCGCACCGGACGCAGCGCCATTGTAATACTCGACGAGCTCGGGATCACCAATGTAAGGCAAACTAAAGCGATTCTCGGCCTTGCCGAAGCGGGGGATTTACTCTCAAACACCATCGCGCAGGGCAAGCGCGCGTGGGAGGAAAATGTCGCGCTGCAGGAAAAGGCCGGGATCATGTACGGCACGACACATAGCAAGCTTGTGATGTTGCAGAACGCCTATAATAACCTCAAGATCACGGTCGGTGAGAACTACACCCCGGCACTGCAAGCTCTTTATTCCGTCGCGACGTCCGTGCTGAAGAGTGTGACGAAATCTGTGGAACAAAATCCGGCGTTGGTAAAAGCGGCTACGGCATTTGCCGGGGTGATCGGCCTAGTGACGGGCGCGCTCGCAGCCTATACCGTCGCGGCGAAACTCGCCGCTATCGCCACCGAAGCAATTCCCATTGTCGGCACTATCATGAAGGTCACCGCCGTCGTTGGTGCGCTAGTTGCAGGGATCGTAGCCCTGAATGAGGCGGCCACTGTGCAGCTTGGCGAGATGTGGGAGCTCACAGCAGTATCCCGCGCCCAATACGCCGAGCTGCGGGGGCTCAATGAGGAATATGATCGACTCCAAGAAACACACAAAGAAGCCACTGCCGAAGCTGCTCTACTTAGAGGAAAAATCGAGGACCTGACCGCTGAGTACGAGGCCAGTAGGCAATCCCTCGAAGAGTACGACGCCGCCTATGAAGAGGTGATCGGTGGCCATCGCGACATGATCGCAGCACATGCAGAGGCCGGAAAAGAGATCGACGTAGAGGCACGAAGCACAGTATCATTGATTGATAAACTGGCCGAGCTGAGCGCGACCACCGCCGACGCCACGCGAAATAAGGAGCCGATTCTCGCGATTGTGGACGCACTGAACAAAGCCATTCCAGATCTCGCCCTGTCGTACACAAAGCTCATCTCGACTTCAAGTGGGCTCACCGATTCACTTTATGACGTCGCGAGAGCTCAATCAGAGCAGCTCATGATGGAGGAGAAATGGAGCGCGTATGTCGATCGCGTCGGTAATCGGGACTCTCTCAGGCTGGCGAGAGATACCGCAGAAAACAACGCGAAGATTGCGCAAGAAGAGTACGATATTGCGAAAAAGGCGTATGACGCGGCCTATAGATCCACCAACCAATACGACAAAGGAGGAAGCGCCGCATGGGACGCGATGAGGGCCGACGCGGCGGCGCTCGAAGAGATACAAAGACAACTCGAAAACTCCAACAAAAAGTTCGCCGAGGCACGCGCTGAATATACAATGAACGAAAGGACGCTCATTGAGCTTGAGGGCGCACTCAATGCATATCAGAATGAACAGGAGACAGCGGAGGCCACCCTAAAAGACGTCCGAAATGCCATCACGGGCGTCACCGATGAGGCCGAGAAACTTGCGGAAGCCTACCAGGCGTCATATGACGCCGCATTAAAAAGCGTGCAAGGGCAATACGAGCTGTGGGATAAGGCGGAAAAAATAGTTGCAACGAGCGCAAGGACGATCAATGCCGCGCTTGAAGGCCAGGCCAAATACTGGCAGAGTTACAATGCTGACCTCGCCAAACTGGCCGATCGGAACGTCAGTATCGAAGGCCTCGATGAAATGATTTCTAGCTTTGCCGACGGCTCCAAAGAAAGTGTCAACGCCGTCGCAGGCATGGCAAAGGCCAGCGACAAGGACCTCGCCAAGATGGTAAAAAATTGGCAGGCACTCCAAAAAGAGCAGCAAGAAGTTTCTGGTGCCCTTGCAGAGATGGAGACCGGCTTTACGGGTTCTATAGGCGAGTTGCAGAAGCAACTCGAAGCAGCCATCGACGAGATGAACATGGGCGAAGCGGCGGCTGTAGCGGGGAAAGATACGATCCAGGCTTTTATTGATGCGGCCAAGGATCAGAGTATGTTGGCCGCAGTGGAGGCGGCTTATGGGGGCCTTGCGCGCGCCGCGAACACCGCGCTGTCACAATATATAACGGTGGGCCCGTTGCGGCCGCCGTCTACAGCGCCCGCGGTTACGCCCCGGGCAGGGCAGTCGCCCATAAACGGCTCACATGCCGATGGCCTTGACTATGTGCCCTGGGACGGATACATCGCGCAGCTACACAAGGGTGAGCGCGTGTTGACGGCTGCGGAGGCGGAGTATTACACCCTTGCGCCTCGGCTCATGGCCGCCATGGCCGCTGCGCCTGTCATGGCGGCTGCGCCGGCGGCCATGCCTGCGGCGCTTTCGGCGGATGTCGGCGGGTACGGAGGCGCGCGCATCGAGGTCCGCGCCGAATATAACATCAGCGGGATACAGAACACCGAGCAGATGCAAACCGCTCTGTCTGAGAGCAATGAAAACCTGCGGGAATTGATCCGGGAAGTTATCGAAGACGAGGGGCGCGACGCCGCGCGGAGGCGATATTGATGGCAGGAACATATACGACCATCCAGGGCGACATGTGGGACGGGATTGCTCATACGCAGCTCGGTAGCGCGTTCTACAAGGACAGCCTCATGACCGCAAACCGCAAATATCTCCGGTACTACATCTTTCCGGCCGGCATCACACTCACGCTGCCGGATGAGGGGGAGGAAAGTTCCGCCGATCTGCCGCCCTGGAGGCAGGTGAACGGCTGATGATTGACAAAGACCTCGCGAGGCGCACAAACGTAGAGGTGTATTTCGACGGCGTGAACATCTCGCAGTCGCTCAGAGAATACCTTCTGGCACTCGACTACACGGACAATGAGGAAGGCGAGTCCGACGACTTGCAGATCTCGCTTGAGGACCGTGACGACATCTGGCTGTGCAAATGGCTGGACGCCGCGATCCAAGCCGCCGCGTCCAGTTCCGCCGCCGGGGCTGCGGGGGTGCTGTACAAGGTGACGGCCCAGAGCGGGCTGAATGTCCGAAGCGGGCCGGGCACGAGCCACGCAAAGGTCGGCGCGCTCGCCTACGGTGCGCAGATTGCCGTCGCCGCCATCTCAAACGGGTGGGCGACCATCACGTACAGCGGCAAGACCGCGTATGTCAGCGCGGGTTACCTCATCGCCATCAACACCGGCGCCGGCGGATCTGGCAGCTGGGCGATAGGCGACGCCGTTATCGCCAACGGGCAACCGCAGTATTCAAGTTATGGCGACGGGACACCAGGTGCGAGCGTCGCCAATTACAGCGGCACCGTCACATATTTAAATCTGAAAGGAGGCGCTCCGTATCCGATTCACGTGGGGAAACTGGGGTGGTTTGCGGAGGGTCAAGTCGCGAAAGCTTCGGCCTCCGGGACATCAAACGGTTCGACCCTCAAAGGGATGCGCATACAGGCGTCCTTTGTCCGCGAGAACTGGAACGGCGACGGAAAGGACAATGTCCTCGACTGCGGCCAGTTTGAGCTTGACGACGTAGAGGCATCCGGACCGCCCTCGGTCATTACGATCAAGGGCACATCGCTGCCGTTCAAGGCACAGATACGCCAGACCAAAAAGAACAGAGCGTGGGAATCCTACAAACTCTCCGGCATCGCGAAAGAAATGGCGGCGGTCAATGGCCTGGCCTGCATGTACGAGTCGCCCAGCGACCCCCACTACGATCGCGCGGAACAGATCGCGACGAGTGACATTCAGTTCCTGTCCACACTCTGCCGCAATGCCGGCATTGCCCTGAAAGTCACCAACAATGCCATCGTACTGTTTGACCAAGCCGCCTACGAGGCCAAGCCAGTCAGGCTTACGATCAAACGTGGTGCCGGAGGGTACACCAAGTACAAGCTGGCGACCGGAGAGGCGGACGCACAGTACGCAAGCTGCCGCGTGAGTTACGTCAATCCGTCAACAGGCGCATCAATTGAGGCGACCGCCTATGCGGCGGGTTATGACCCCGACGATAAGAACAATCAACGTCTTGAGATCTCGGCACGTGTCAGAAGCATTGCCGAAGCGCAGACGTTGGCTGAAAAGCGCCTGCGCCTGCGGAACAAATTTGAAAAATCTGCGACATTCACAATCCCTGGGAACCCGAACATTATGGCCGGCTTCACAGTCATGCTCGAAGGATGGGGCGCCTGGAGCGGAAAGTACATCGTGAGCCAAACGAGACATTCCGTGGGCGGAAGCGGATATGCGACGCAAATCCGGCTGCGGCCGACAGCGGGGGTGCGCTGATGGATGAAAATTTCGCGCGCATCGGTATCGTCAGTGCTGTCGACAACGCAAACAGAAAAGCCCGCGTGATATTCCGGGATAAGGGCATGACATCCGGGTGGCTCTATGTGCTGCAACATCCGGGAGCAAATGTGCATGTCAAGGGCAGCGGAGACCATACGCATATGATCTCCGACACCTATTCAGGCAGCGGCTCGGCCAGCACGGATGGTGCTCACGATCACGTGGCCACTGTAACCGGGTGGATGCCGGCATTGAATACTGTTGTGCTTGTGCTCTACCTGCCCGTTTTCGGCGGAGACGGCTTCATACTGGGGGCGATATAATGGCACAGGTCGGATGCCTGGGAGACGTCGTATTTCAAGTCTCCGACAAGGCGGTTGAAACGATCAGCAATGTGCAGTGGTCAGGGTCCGCACGGTATGGCACCCATCAGCGCCACTTGAAAGATGCTCTGACGGAATTTGTAGGCCTTGATCCGGATACCATATCGTTTGACATGGTACTGTCCGTCTTCCTCGGCGTCGACCCGATGACAGAACTCACAAAGATATGGCAATACGAACGCACGGGCAAAGCCGTCCCGATGGCCATCGGGGACAAGGGATATGGGAAATACCGCTGGGTCATCGAAAAGCATAAGATTAAACTGCAAACGTTCGACAGGTACGGCAATTTGACCAGCGCGACTGCTTCTATCTCCCTGCTCGAATACCTGAAATAGCGAGGTGGCGTGGCGTTATGAACTACAGGGTAAGCGCAAAAGACCCCAGGGAAATCACCCTGAACGAAAGCGATCCTGTGGCCTCCGTGCTGCAAAATATAGCGATCATCCTTAAAACGCGGAAACACTCCGTCCCGTTGTATCGGGACTTCGGACTATCCGGGCAATTTATCGACAAGCCGATCCACATCGCAAAGCCGATGCTGATCGCAGAGCTTACGGAAGCGATAGCGGAATATGAACCGCGGGCGACGGTAGTAAGAGTGACACTCGAAGAGTCTCAAAACATACCCGGAAAGCTGGTCGTAACGGTGGAGGTGGAAATAGGGGATGAGTAGAAATCCGGAATATCAACTCGTGAGAACGGATACGGAGGAACTCGCGTCAAAACTCATTGCCGCCTACGAAATAATCACAAAGACCACCGTACGACCGGCGAGCCCGGAAAGACTGTTCATCCTGTGGATTGCGGATGCCTTCTCGCAGGAGCGGGCTCTCGGCAACTATATGATCAATCAAAACCTTCCAAGCAGAGCGGATGGGGCTAATCTTGACGCGCTTGGCGAACAGCTTTACAACAGAACGCGGCCAGCGGCACAGGCGGCCTTTTGTACTATACGTTTTTACGTATCGGCGCCCCAGACAACGGCGATATTGGTTCCAACAGGCACACGAGTAACGGATCCGGAGAGAGCTCTGATTTGGGCGACAACCAAAGACGCCTATATAACGATCGGCAGCCTGTACGCGGATGTGATGGTTCAGTGCCAAACTGCCGGATTGGCCGGCAACGACTACATGGTCGGTCAAATCAATACCGCTATCGACGTATTTGATTTCTTCGAACGTTGTGAAAATATAACTGCGAGCGACGGAGGCGCCAACGAGAGTTCGGACGATGAATACTATGAGACTATGCGCGCCAGTCAAGATTCTTATAGTGACGCGGGGGCCAGGGGTGCGTACATCTACTTTGCAAAACAGGTGTCAACAGAAATCGTGGATGTGGTTGCCAATTCTCCAAGCCCTGGGCAAGTAAACATCTATGTCCTTATGAAGGGTGACGAAATCGCCGGCGCTGAAATCAAAAATGCAGTCCTCGCCGCCTGCAACGATGATTTTGTGCGACCGCTGACAGACTACGTCGTTGTGGATGACCCGGAGGTGGTTGTCTACAACGTTGACATCACTTACTACATACCGCGCAACGCGTCACTCAGCGCCGCAGAAGTCGAAGCGGCGGTGAATGCGGCTGTGGCATCGTACATCACATGGCAAGGCGCCAAGCTTGGACGAGATATTAATCCATCATACCTGCTCGGTTTACTCATGCAGACCGGCATCAAACGGGCAGAGGTTGCCTATCCAGTCTTTGTGACATTACGAGATGGCAGCGACGATCCCGAATCGATGCGAGAGGGGGATGACGGAACAATTCCGCAGGTAGCATTCGCCGGAGATGTCACCATCACGAACGGGGGCTATGAGGATGACTGAGCATGGCATCACCGTCAAAAATCTGCTGCGCACTCTGCCTGAAGTGCTTCGTGACGATGAAAAAATGCTGGCCCTTGGCCGCGTTATTGCCGAAGAACTGACAGTGCGTGCAAGTGAGATTGACAGGTTGAAGATTTATAGCAGAATCGACGAGCTTCCAGAGGACTTGCTTGATATACTCGCTTATGACTTCAAGGTCGATTGGTATGGATACAACTATGACCTCGAAACGAAGCGGGCACTGATCAAGGACAGCTTCAATGTCCATCGCCACCTTGGGACACGGGGCGCTGTGGAAAAAGCGTTGTCCAACGTCTACGTGGATGCCAAGATTGAAGAATGGCATGAGTACGGCGGCGATCCATATTATTTCCGCGTGTTGCTCGACGTGACCAACCAGCGCGCAGCGATAACTCATTCCGACGCGGCAAGGTCGCTGAACATCTATAAGTCCCTGCGCTCTCACCTGCAATATAACGCAATCATATACTACAGCCGCATCTATATCGGGATACGCATGGTCTATGGGTATGTGATCTACGCGACCCGGGTGTGCGGGACATTTCCCATTCGAGCAACACAGGGAGGCGTTGAGTCCGGAGGAATAGGTATAAGCGCTGGAGGAAATGGAGTTTCATACAGTGTTCGCTTCTGCGGCGCTGTTCCTGGCAGCATTTAAAGGAGGAGATTTGACATGCTCGACGCCGCGGCATTCATAGATCTGCGCGGATACCTTAAACGCCGGATTACCCGCGCAAGATACCGCGTTGGCTCTGCTTATTACTCGACCGACCTGACCGACATTACGATTCTCTCCAACGGCACCGTCCGGGCACAACTTTCCATCATCCCGGGTGGCACAGTTACAGTCAACAGAGTTGAGCTGCTCAACAGCGAGAGCAGCCTGTGGGCGCATCAGGATGTGAACATTATGATTTCGACAGGACAGACGGGCATCTTATTCTGGTTCGACTTTACCATCACAGAAGAGGCGGGATAATCATGTATAACTGGACGAGCTGGTTAGATCACGTGACACTGCCAGCGAATTGCTTCAAGATTACGGACAATGGCGACGGGACGGCTACTATCACGCCTGCCGGCACCGTAATGCAGCAAGGCACATCACAGGATCAGGCGCACTTCAACAACATCGAGGCCGGCGTTATAGATGCCCATGCCGCCGTGCAGCTCTTGAGCAATGCTGTTCGGCAGAACACATGGGCGATCGAAATAGGCCGGATCACACTGACGAACACCGAAATTTTTCCTTTCAACAACAGCCAAAAGACCATAAGCCTGTCGGGCGTCAATGGTAGTGACTCTTACATTGTGCTTACCAGGGTGACGGCCTTCAGGGGCAATGTGGGAGAAATCGAGGTTTCCGATCGACTCCGCAACGGCTTCAAGGTCGCGTTCACAGGTTCCGGCGCATCTGCAACCGTGGAATATACTGTAATGGGAGGATATCTAAAGTGATTGTAATTGAGAGAAATACCGGCAAGAAAATCCCTTGTTCAATCAGCGGTACGAAGATCACCTTCGACGATGATCTTTCGATCAACCTGGCAAAACGTGAGCAGGATTGGCCCGTTCACATCGACATCTACCATGACGTAGATAAGGAACTTGTTACCGGCGTTGCTGTTGGGTGCGCCTATCTTGCCCAAATCGACATACCGAAGCGACAGTATGCCGAGACCACCGAGGGATCGGACGGCGAGGCCGTCGCGCACTTGGTGCCTGTCCCGCTGGACATAGATGCCGTCACATTGACTCTTTGGTCTGTTGAATAGGAGGGTGTAAAAAATGCCGAACTTTGATCTTTCAGCTCTTGCGCTCGCGGCCGTCTGTCCCGGCAATGAAATTCTGTATGACGACAAGGGCATGCCCTCTGTCATGGTCAAAATCCCGAAGCAGACATACGCTCAACTTGGAATCGGTTCATCCACAGCGACGCATCCGGCATTCATCATTAATGGCACAGAGGTAGATGCGATTTGGATTTCCAAGTATCAAAACATCGCCAAGAACGGCCGTGCCTATTCTCTTCCGGGCCAAGATCCGCAGGCAAGCATTAATTTCGATACTGCCAACAACTATTGTAACGCAAAGGGCGTCGGTTGGCATCTCATGACTCGCGCCGAGATTGCAATGATCGCGCTCTGGTGCAAGAAGAACGGCTTTCTCCCATACGGAAATAACAACTATGGCAAAGATAGCCGCGAGTCCAACTACAAAGCGATTCCGACATCTTACGATGCCGAAAGAACGGCTCGCGTTGCAACCGGTACCGGCCCGCTGACGTGGAGCCATGACAAAAGCCCGTCTGGCATCTGGGATCTCAACGGAAACGTGTGGGAGTGGAGTGGCGGCATTCGCCTTGTTTACGGAGAGTTGCAGATACTCGCAAACAACAACGCTGCGGACAACGCCCATTCCCAGCTTGCCGCCAGCACGGAATGGAGAGCAATCAAGGGCTCGGACGGCAGCTATCTGATACCAGATGGCTCTGGCACAACCGCAGGGAGCATAAAACTCGACTATGTGAGCCCGTCGTGGAAGTGGGTCGCGGGCACACTCGGCAGTAAGGTTGACGAATCGCGCACCTATACACTTGAAAGCACCGCCTACGACAGCAATGCGATCGGTGCCGATGCACTCCTGATGCTCCAGCTGCTTGGGCTCGTTAAGTACGATTCGACGTCTGGCGCCTATGAGGGTGACTGCATCTACGCGAACAACGGCGCCGCAGAGCGGTCTTTCTACTCCGGTGGCGGCTGGACCTCCTCGGCCAATGCCGGGGTCTTCGCTCTGAGCGGCGGCAGTCCGCGCACGGACGTCGGCGCGCACATCGGCTTCCGCTCCGCTTTTGTCGTACTGCCACCTGCGTAACTGCGTTCTGACGGCTCCGCGATAGCGGAGCCGTCGACGTAAAATTTCCAGATAACACATTCTGTTATTTTCTCACAAAATGGTGTCTTCTATGACATTGCCATGTAAGATGGACTAGAAGAAAACGGAAATGGGGTGACTATAATGTGGCTGAAGAGCTAAAAATCCTCCAAAAGATCTTCGACATGATGGAGTATGGTTACGGCGCACTCTCCCAGTACCCCAAGGCGGAAAAGTTTGCGCTTGCCACCGATATGAAGCACAGCATGGACACAATACTTGAGCGGGCCATAGAGGCGCAGAAGAAGTACTACAAGAAGACTACTCTGCAAGAGTTTGATGTCGAAGTAGCGAAGTTAAAAGCATACTTACGACTCTCCAAAAATCTCGGATTCCTTCCTATGAAAAAATATGAAATATGGTCTGAAAAGGTAGTCGAAATCGGCAAAATGTTAGGTGGGTGGCTGAAATCCGTCAACAGCCAAAAGCCTACATGACATAGGGAACAGGTCACTGCGGTCTTTCTACTCCGGTGGCAACTGGAACTCCTCGGCCAATGCCGGGGTCTTCGCTCTGAACGGCAACAATCCGCGCACGAACGTCGGCACGAACATCGGCTTCCGCTCCGCTTTGCCTCCACGTCAGATATTGCAAACTCAAGGGTTTGCCTTCAGTACAGAGGTGATAAAGGGGCCTGTTTCCTCAACTCGCCCGATGAGGCGGGGAGAAAAATAAGCAGCCACGTATACCGCCGCCACTCCGACGCAATTACATCCGGCGCTGTAAAGCGTGGCCCTTGAGGGAGATACGGCGAAATGGAGAAGCACCGGCATATTTTTGAACGTTTTGCAACGTTCGACAATTTGTACGACGGATATCTTCTTGCCCGCAGAAATAAGCGGTACAAGAATGAAGTGCTGACCTATTTCGCCAACCTTGAGGAAAATCTCATTGATGCTGTGAATCGACTGCGTTGGAAAGAGTACACCGTTGGTCGAATGCATGAATTTTATGAATATTTCCCGAAGCCGCGGATCATCGTCGCGCTGCCATTTGAAGATCGTGTTATTAACTGCGGCGCTTACAATGTTTTGTGGCCGATTTATTCCCGCTCATTCTATGAGCACAGTTATGGCAGCATAAGGCATCGCGGCCCTATACGGGCGGCGGCTCAGCTTCAATCCTGGATGCGGCTCGTGGGGCATAAATCTAGACAGTGGTGGATCGGAAAGGCCGATATAGCAAAATTCTTCTTTCGCCTTCCTATCGACGTGCAACTTCAGGCCTTGGGTCGACCGCTTGACGATCCGGACATGATGTGGTTTTTAGAAACAGCGATTCGGGCTGACGGGCGGCCTATGGGGTTGCCTGCTGATTGTGCTGATGTCACCGAAGCCGAGCGTATTATGGGCATCGGTATGCAAGTTGGCTCGTTGATCTCGCAAATGACAGCCAACGTGGTGCTGACACCGCTCGACCACTATATGAAACGTGTAATCCGTGTGCCATTTTATATACGCTATATGGACGATATGATTCTTGTGGCCCCATCCAAATATCAAGTATGGGATGCGCTCAATGCGATGGACGAGTACCTTCGGGAAAATCTCGGGCTACAACTCAATAAGAAAACGGCGGTTATGCCTTATGACGCCGGAGTCGAATTTGTTGGTCGACGGATCTGGCCCGGGAAAATTGAGCTCCGCCGGAGCACGACCTTGAAGATGAAGCACCACCTCAAATACATCATGGACCATTACGCTACCGGCGAACTCACCTTGGAGTATGCGCGAAGTGTGATAGCCGGCTACCTTGGCCTTATGAAGCATTGCAACTGCAATGCCTTGCGCGACAAAATACTTGAGGGCTTTGTCCTCATCCGGAGATCTCAGTGACCAAAGCCGCAAAGCGGCCTTGCGCAAGCAGGGCTGTTTTTTTTGTGGGCAGTCGCAAGGAGGGAAGAAAGTGGAATTGACATGGCAGACAATAGCCGCAGTCGCAGGCGCTGTGGTGCTGCTCTATAATGCGGCGAAGGTCTTGTACTCGCTTGCTATGCCAATAGTCACAACAAAGCGCAATAGCGACGCGGCAGCAAAGGAATTGCCAGAAATCAGCGTGGAAGTTGAAAATCTGTCGGAGTCGATCAAGGCTGTCGGCGAAAAGCTCGACAAGGATTATCAGCGAATAACTGATCTCCAAAAAGGCAATGAGGCATTATGTCGGGCCGTCATCGCGCTTCTTGAGCACGGCGCAGACAGCAACCACAAGGGGCAACTCTCAGAGGCGAAGAAGGGCATCATTGATTATTTGAGCAGTAGAAAAGTTGTAGGCTAAGAGCGAAAGGAGATCACAATGAATATCCAAACGCTGATTCTCACGAAAAACGACTGTTACAAAGCAGGGAAGAAAATTGCGATCAAGGGGCTCGTGGTACACAGCACCGGGGCGAACAATCCCAATTTGAAACGATATGTCGGCCCGGACGACGGCCGGCTGGGCGTCAATACGAACGGGAACCACTGGAACCAGCCGACCCCGGACGGGCGGCAGGTCTGTGTGCACGCCTTTATAGGCAAGCTTGCGAATGGTACTGTGGCGACATATCAAACGCTGCCGTGGGATATGCGCGGATGGCACGGCGGGAAGGGCGCGAAGGGAAGTGTCAATGATACGCATATTGGATTTGAGATCTGTGAGGACGGATTGACTGATGCGGCCTACTTTGCCGCAGTCTACAAAGAGGCGATTGAGCTCTGCGCATATCTCTGTAAGACTTATAGCCTAAATCCAACCGCTGACGGCGTAATCATCGGCCACTACGAGGGTTATGCGTGCGGAGTCGCGTCTAACCACGGAGACCCGAAAATATGGTTTGTGAAGCATGGCAAGAGCATGGACACCTTCCGCGCCGACGTCAAAGCGGCGATGACCACGCCAAGCAAACCCACCACATCACCTATCGAGCAGGCACTTGACGCGCTTGTAAAAGCCAAAATCATATCGAATGCAGCACACTGGCGGGAGGCTCAGAAGGCGGGCAAAAGCCCGTACATCGCAGATCTTCTGGTGAAAGTTGCGGACTATGTCGCAACGCATAAGTGAGGGGCCGGTATATGATCAAGAAATCACTGCCGGCGAGCAAAACAAAAAGACGAACACAGCTCTTTGTGGACGCGCTCATCGTGCTATGTCTTGTGATGTGTGCATACATCACAATGTCTGTCATCTCTGAATATCAGAGACTCGATGCGGTTCTGGGCGCAGGGGAGATCGCTGCTCTTCTCGCCGTGTGGGGCGGAGAGTTGCTCTTGATCGTAGTACGCCAGGTACTGGGAAGTGATATCACAAAGAATAAGGCCGAAAATGAGGAGGATGAACAACCGTGAACTTGCTTATCTTTTTAGTGGAAAACTGGGACAGCATGCTTGTTGTCTTGGTTGCCCTCATTGCCGTCGCTGCCATTGTCGTGAGAAAACAGTGGGGGCTGATTGACAAACTGCTGTTTGGCCTGGTGACGTGGGCGGAGCGCGAGTATGGCTCAGGCACAGGTGCTCTGAAACTCACCGAAGTTATACAGCGCATATATCCACATATCCCGATGATCATCAAAATATTTTTAAGCGAGAAACGCCTTGAAGAAATTATCGACGCCACGCTGGAGAAGGCGAAAGAGGCTTGGCGGAAGAATCCGCGACTGATCGACACTGCGACAAAGTAAGATAAACACAAAAGGCCTCCTCAAATCCCGCATAGGATTGAGGAGGCCTTTTTGTGCTTCTATGCGTAAACCTGATGCAGACTGCCGTCTCTCCAAAGCCATGTCATGCGCCTTGTACTTCCATCCAAAATCTCTTTTGAAAGCCGCAAAGTCAATCATTTTCACGTCCTCCTTGATAATTTTCAGGCTTTGTGTTAATCTTGAAGGGCGGGGGATGTAAGGTTCCCCCACCCTTCGGGACTTGGTTCGCGGTCTGCTGTTGGAAGTGGGGCCGCGAACCTTTTACTTTTTGTTGAGGGCTTCTATCCTCTCAACCGCTTCCGCTATGCTTTCGCACTTGCGAAGGATTTCGAGAATTTTCAGCCGCTCGGCCTCGCGGGCTAACCGTTCGACCAGCTCGCCATCCGTGATGCCCATTCACCTCACTCCTTTCGATACCGAGGATGCCTCCTCGTCCTTACAAGTACAGTATACACGAAAGTGTAAACGTTGTCAAGCATAATATAAATATTTTTGAAAATATTTTTCACGTACTCATTGACAACATGTGTGAAAAAATGTATGCTATTGTGGGGGAGGTGATAAGGTGGATGTCAAGAAGAAAATCAAGATGGCATTGGCCTGCGCCGGCATCAGCGAGGCAGAATTAGCACGTCGTCTCGGCGTGAGCGCGTCCGCATTTAACCAGAGGCTTCAACGCGGAAAACTGACTCCAGAAGACCTGTCGAATGTCGCCGATGCGTTGGGCGCTGAATTTATCTGCCGCTTCCGCTTCCCGGATGGGACAGAAATATAAAGCGCCCGGGCTTTCGTCCAGGCGCTTAGAGAGTACGGCTTGCTGCCTATGTGCCACGGCCTTTCCATTTGGCCCGTGGTATTGTCGGACGGCTCTCATCCCGGACCAGCAGATCCGAGATGTCACAGTCCAGCACGCCACAGATCAGGTCGAGGTGTTCAAGATTGACTCGCTCGGCAATTTCATGATATAGCTCATTGATGGTGGACGGCCTGATACCAGTCTTGCGCGCCAGATCTGCTTGCGTCCACCTCCGCTCGCCAAGCCGGGTGGACAATAAAATTTTAATCATAGCCATACTCCTTTCGTCAGATTCTAGCAAACATTGTAGAACCATGTTGGAGTATGGTAAATTATCTCAAGTAACGTTATAAAATAACAACAGCCACTGATAGGGGATAAATCCCCAGACAGAGGCTGTTGTTATTTCTGCCCGATGAAAGGACAAACCAAAATGAACACGTTACCGACCATGTAAAAGGCCGCTCCCGTGTTCGCCTGGCGCGCTTTTGGTGGAGATGAGGGGATTCGAACCCCTGACCTTACGGATGCGAACCGTACGCTCTCCCAACTGAGCTACACCCCCATGGACGCGGGTCCGACGCTGGGCAGGACCAAAGGCACAGACGCGCGAGCTGGCCACGAAGGACACCTTCCTAAGTATAGCAGATTTTTTTGTTTTGTAAAGATGCAATCGCAGAAATTTTGCAGGCGCCTCAAACCAAGAAAATGTAAAAATATGGAAACATCCAGAGGCGCGAACACGCCCCGACGAGGACCGGGGACCGGTGGGAGACATGTTGTGGGTAAATTTTGTGCTCTGAGCTCTCTTGATTGGTAAAAATCGATAACAACAAGAGGAAATATCGGCGAAAAGATTTGCAAAGGGGGGCTAAATGCGGTATACTGAAAGATATATTTTCCGCGGTCCGGTGGCCGTGGGGCTTCTCCTGCGCCAGGCCCGGCTGGGAGACAGAAATTTGGGCGGCCCCCGCCGTGTGCGGGTGTGGGGCCGCGATGGGGTTAGGATTGATGATATGGCGGAGACAATGATGTTGGGCAATCAGGCGGTGGCGCGCGGACTCTGGGAGGCTGGATGCCGGTTTGTGTCCAGTTATCCTGGTACGCCGAGTACCGAGATCACCGAGTACGTTTCGGAATATCCGGAAGTTTACGCCGAGTGGGCGCCGAATGAGAAGGTGGCGGTCGAAGCAGCCGTTGGGGCCAGTGTCGCCGGCGCGCGCGCCTTCTCCGGCATGAAGCATGTGGGCCTCAACGTCGCGGCCGACCCTATCTTCACAGCCGCTTATACCGGTGTGTCCGCCGGACTGGTTGTCGCGGTGGCCGACGATCAGGGGATGCACTCGTCGCAAAACGAGCAGGACAGCCGTCATTACGCCCGCGCCGCGAAGCTGCCGATGTTGGAGCCCTCCGACTCGGCCGAGTGCCTGGACTTTGCCCGGCGGGCTTTTGACCTCTCGGAGGCGCATGATACGCCGGTGCTGCTGCGGCTCTCTACCCGCGTTTCTCACTCACAAAGCAGGGTGACGCCGTCCGAACGGCAGGAGAGAGAGAGGCGGCCGTATCAGAAGGATGCGGGCAAGTACGTCATGGTGCCCGCCGCCGCCCGCGTGCGGCATGCCGCGGTCGAGACACGGCTGACGGCGCTGACCGAGGTGGCCGAGACAAGTGCCTTCAACACCGTGGAGCGGCATGACAAACGAATCGGCGTGGTCGCGGCCGGCATCGCCTATCAGACCGCCCGTGAAGCGCTGGGAGAGAAAGCCTCTTATTTTAAATTGGGGATGATCTGGCCCCTGCCCGAGGCGAGTCTGCGCGCATTTGCCGCCGAGGTGGATACACTCTTCGTCATCGAGGAACTCGACGATTTCATCGAGACGCACTGCCGCAAGCTGGGTCTCGCTGTGCAGGGGAAAGCGTTGTTTTCCCCGCTGGGAGAATACACGGCCGAGCAGGTGCGCGCCGTCATATTGGGGACGGAGGCGCCCGCGCAGACACCGGCGGCCATACCCGGCCGTCCTCCGGTGCTGTGCCCCGGCTGCCCGCACAGAGGGCTCTTCCATGTGCTCCATAAGATGAAACTCACGGTCACCGGGGACATCGGCTGTTACACGCTGGGCGCGTCGCCGCCGCTTTCCGCGATCGACCTTTGTATCTGTATGGGCGCGTCGGTGTCCTCCCTGCACGGTTTCGTCCAGGTCAGACCGGAGATGGCCGGGCAGACGGTGGCGGTCATCGGGGACTCGACGTTCTTCCACTCCGGCATCACGGGGCTCATCAACATGGTCTACAACAAGAGTCACGGCACGGTGTTGATTTTGGACAACGCGATCACCGGTATGACGGGTCACCAGCAGAACCCGGCCACCGGTCTCACGTTGCAGGGCGTGCCGACGCATAAGCTAGACATCGAGGCGCTGTGCCGTGCCGTGGGCGTGGGGCGCGTACGCGTGCTGGATCCCCACGATCTGGCGGAGATGGAGGCGGCTCTGCGAGAGGAACTGGCGGCGCCGGAGCCCTCGGTCATCGTGGCCCGTCGGCCCTGCGTGCTGCTGCCGTATGTCAAGAGAGAGACGCCGCTGGCCATCGATGGGCCGAACTGCCGGGGTTGCCGGGCCTGCATGAACATCGGATGCCCGGCCATCCGCACCGATGGACGGGTCATGACCATCGACCGTTCGCTCTGCGTCGGCTGCGGACTCTGCGCCCGCCTGTGCCGGTTCGGCGCGATACATCCGGAGGGGGAACAGAAAGCATGAAGAATCTTTTGATTGCCGGTGTCGGCGGACAGGGATCCCTGCTGGCCAGCCGGATTTTGGGCGCCGTCTATCTGTCCGTGGGGATGGACGTCAAAGTCAGCGAGGTGCATGGCATGAGCCAGCGCGGCGGCAGCGTCATCACCTATGTGCGCGCCGGGGACAAGGTAGCTTCCCCGCTTATTCCGGAGGGCGAGACCGAGCTGCTTATCGCGCTGGAGCAGCTTGAGGCGTTGCGCTGGATGAGTCACGTGCGCCCCGGCGGCGCCGTGGTCATGAGCACGCAGATCATCCTGCCGATGCCGGTTATCACCGGGCAGACCGCATACCCGGAGAACATCGCGGATGCGGTGTGCGGGTGTGGATTGCAGACATATGTGGTGCAGGCGCACGACATAGCGGTCGGACTTAGCGACACCCGCGTGTCCAATGTGGTGTTGCTCGGCGCCGCCTCACGGCTTGTTGGCTTTGCGCCCGAGGTGTGGGACGATGCGCTCAGGGTCGCAGTGAAACCGAGGTTCCTGGAGATCAACCGGCAGGCTTTTGCCTTGGGGCGGGCCGCTCTGGAGGCGGAGGGTTGAGCGAGATGCTCCCAATGTTGGCCGCCGAGGCCGAGGCTGAGATCTCCGCCCGTTTTGCGGCCTTTGCGCGCACGGCGCACGAGAATACGCGCCGTGTGCTGGCCGTACTGGCCGCCCACCGCGTGTCCGACGGACATTTTGGCGGTACGACAGGGTATGGCTATGACGACGCCGGGCGCGCCGTGCTGGACGCCGTCTACGCCGACCTGATGGGCGCCGAAGATGCGTTGGTGCGCATCCAGTTTGTCAGCGGCACTCACGCCATCGCCTGCGCGCTCTTCGCCGCGTTGCGTCCGGGCGACGTGCTGGTGTCAGCCACGGGGCTGCCCTACGACACGCTGCACGGCGTCATTGGACTGCACGGGACAGGCATGGGGTCGCTGCGCGACTATGGCGTCGGTTTTTGCAGCGTGGCGCTGACATCGGAGGGCACGCCCGACCGGGACGCGCTCAAACAGGCCGTGCAGGACCCGGCGGTGCGCGCCGTGCTGGTCCAGCGCTCGCGCGGATACGAGGCCAGGCGCGCGCTGTCGATCGCGGACGTAGAAACGCTTGTACGCCTGGTAAAGGAGGAAAACCCGACGGCGGCTGTCGTCGTCGACAATTGTTATGGGGAATTTATCGAGACGCGGGAGCCCTGCGCCGTAGGCGCCGATCTTGTAGCCGGCTCGTTGATCAAAAATCCCGGCGGCGGGTTGGCGCTCACCGGCGGCTATGTGGCGGGCCGGCGCGGGTTGGTCGAGCGGGCGGCCGCCAGGCTGACGGCGCCCGGCATCGGCCGGGCCTGCGGCGCGACGCTGGGACAGAATCGCGCGCTCTTTCAGGGCTTGTTTCAGGCGCCGCATGCGGTGTCGCAGGCGTTGATGACCGCCGCGTTTTGTGCCGCGCTGATGGAGAAACTCGGCTGTGAGGCCGACCCGGGGCCCTGCGCACCGCGCGGCGACATCATTCAAATGATTCGCTTCGGGGCTCCGGAGCCGCTGCTGCGTTTCTGCCGGGGCATTCAGGCCGGCGCGCCGGTGGACAGCTTCGCCGTGCCGGAGCCGTGGGCGATGCCCGGATATGGCTGCCCGGTCGTCATGGCGGCGGGGACCTTTGTGCAGGGGGCGTCCCTCGAACTCTCGTGTGACGCGCCCATGCGGCCGCCCTTCGACGCCTATCTCCAGGGGGGCCTCACCTATGAGGCGGGCCGAGCGGGTGTGCTGACCGCCGCCGCGGCGCTGTTGGAGGGGACGACGTGATCATTTTGGGCATAGATCCGGGCCTTGCCACCGTGGGATTCGGTTTGATCGAGGCGGAGCGGGGACGGCTGCGGCATCTGCGCCACGGTGTGGTGACGACGCCGGCCGGCGTGCCGCTGCCGCGGCGGCTGCTCTCGATCGCGGAGGATGTGGAGGCGCTGCTGTCTGCCTTTCACCCGGAGGCCGTGGCCGTGGAGGAATTGTTTTTCAGCAAAAATGTGACCACCGGGTTGGCGGTGGCCCACGGTCGCGGCGTGATCTTGGCCGCTGTCGCCCGGTCCGGGCTCTCGGTGGCCGAGTACAAGCCCATGCAGGTAAAACAGGCGGTGGTGGGTTACGGCGCCGCCGACAAGCGTCAGGTGATGGAGATGACCCGGCAGCTGTTGGGGCTTTCGTCCGTGCCCAGACCGGACGACGCCGCCGACGCCCTAGCCGTCGCCATCTGCCACGCCGGCACGGCCGCCTCGCTGTTGGGGCGCGTGCCGCCGGGGTGATGTCATCGGCTGCTGCGCGGCCTGAAACCCTTACAAAATGCCCACAACATCTTGTAGAAACCACAAGATGTTGTGGGCATTTTGGGGTTTTGGCGATGTCGGGATCCACACGGGATTCAGTCCGTCACAGCGAGTAGAGCTCGTCGTTTTGGACGACTTGAATTCCGTTTTTTAACAGTATTGTTTGGGCGCGTTCGTTGTCTTCCACGCGGAAAATCACGTAGGCGTTGCCCTGTTGCCTCGCGATGAAGGCGTACGCGTACTCGACGCTGATCCCCTCCGCCGCCAAGACGCTCAGCGCCTGGGCGAGACTGCCCGGTTTGTCCGCGACGGACACCGCGAGCACAGGCGTCACCGAGACGACGCACTGCGCGGCTTTGAGTACATCCAGCGCCCGCGCCGGTTCGCTGACGATGAGTCGCAAGATGCCGAAATCCATTGTGTCGGCGATGGACATGGCGCGCAGGTCAATGCCGGCGGCGCCCAGTGTCTGCGTCACCTCCGCCAGCCGTCCGGGGCTGTTTTCCACAAAAATGGAAATCTGATCGATTGCCATCTGTCTTCCCCCTCGTTGTTGTAAAATTTGAGACCCGAGTGTTTTAGATCTTTCGCTTATCAATGACGCGGACGGCCTTGCCCTCGCTGCGGGCGATGGTGCGCGGTGCGACCAGCGTCACCTTCGGGGAGATGCCCAGCATGGCGCGCAGCGAGGCAAGCAGTTCCTCCTCCCGGGTGGCGATCTGTTTGATCGTGTCGGAGAACATCTCCGGGGTCATCTCCACTTGGACTTCGAAGGTGTCCGTATAGTTTACCCTGTCGACAATGATCTGGTAATTCGCCGGGAACCCGGCGCCGAGCAGCACCGTCTCAATCTGAGACGGGAAGACATTGACGCCTCTGATGATCAGCATATCGTCGCTGCGACCCATCGGTTTCGACATCTTGATGAGCGTTCGGCCGCAGGAACATGCCTTGCGGCTCAGCACGCAGATGTCCCGCGTCCGGTAGCGCAGCAACGGAAAAGCCGTCTTGCTGATACAACTGAAGACGAGCTCGCCCTTGGAGCCCTCCGGCAGGATCTCGCCCGTGTCGGGGTCGACGACCTCCGCGAGGAAGTGATCCTCGTTGACGTGCATCCCCGTCTGTTCCTCGCACTCAAACGACACGCCCGGCCCCGAGATCTCCGTCAGTCCATAGATGTCGTAGGCGCGGATGCCCAGTTTTTCCTCGATATCGCGGCGCATCTCTTCGCTCCAGGCCTCCGCGCCGAAGATGCCGGCCTTCAGTTTGATCTCGCTCCGCCGATCCTGCGCGGTGATTGTCTCTGCCAGATATGCGGCATAGGAGGGCGTACAGCACAGGATTGTTGAGCCGAGGTCGCACATAAACTGGATCTGCCGGTCCGTGTTGCCGGAGGACATGGGCAACGTCAGCGACCCCACCTTGTGGGAACCGCCGTTCAGACCCGGGCCGCCCGTGAACAGGCCGTAGCCGTAAGAGACGTGCACCACATCGTCCTTTGTTCCGCCGGCCGCAATGATGGCCCTGGCGCAGCAATCGTCCCAGAGGTTGATGTCGTCCTGGGTGTAAAACGCCACCACACGCCGGCCCGTCGTCCCGCTTGTAGATTGGATCCGCACGCAGTCGTGCAGCGGTACGGCGAGTAAGCCGTAGGGGTAAGCGTCTCTCAGGTCGTCCTTTGTGAGAAAGGGCAGCTTGGGCAGGTCGTCCACCGAACGGATGTCGTCCGGTCCGACGCCTTTCTTGTCCATCAGATCCCTGTAGTAGGCGACGTTTTGATAAACGTGCCTGACTGTACGCACCAGTCTCTCCGACTGAAGGGCCTGCAGTGTGTCCCGGGGCGCGCATTCCATCTCCTGCTGATAATATTTCACCGTTCCCCCGCCTTTTTTGAAGATTTACATGAACCGTCATTCTGCTGAAATCCGCGAAATCGTTGTCCGCGAAGCATCACAGCAGTATGAACAGAATTATCGCACATGTGGCGGGGGAGTGTCAAGCGATTTTGACGGAAAACCGCGAAAAGCCCAAGAAGAAGACGAAAAATTTCTCGACGCGGCATCCGACAGGGGGCGTGAGGGCGCCCGAACGCTAAAAAACCCCGGCCAAGGCCGAGGTTCGGCGGAGGGCGCGGGGATTTATTTCTCGTCCTCCGCCGTCGGCATCTGGCGGACGGGCAGACTGCCCGGGGCATGAATGAAGCGACTGACAAGCTGTGATTTTTTGGAGGCCCCCGCCTTGCTCAGAATGTTCTTGATGTGGAATTTGATCGTGTTGATCGATACATAGAGAATGTCGGCCATCTGCTGGTTGGAGTAGCCTCCCAGAATGAGCTCGTATACTTTTTTCTCTGTCATTGTGAGCTGAGCAAAGAGCACATCCTGGTTCAACGTGTGGACGACGGGGGAGGGCGCGGACACCGGCGCCTCCGCGGTCCGATCCGGCGGTGAGACGTCCGGCGTTTCGGAGACGATGTGCAGGTGCGGCGTCTCCGGCGCGGGCGATTGGGCCGGTTCTTCGTCCGTCTGCGCCGCCTTGGGCCTGTGCGCCGCCAACACGAGGAAACTCAGCAGCGGGAACATGACCGCGAGGGTGGCGACGTCCGCCTGCCGGGACGTGAGATGGGAAGCAAGCCATGAGACCAGCCCCGGACGGCAGAACAGCCAGACGGACAGAAAAAGGACCAGAAAACAAAGCCCCAGCGTGAACTTTCGGTTGGGTGCCGCCGACGCATGGTATAGGCGGAACACAAATAAGAGACATAGACTGCCGAACGCGCAGAGGAAGAGGAGGGCGGATGCGTAGGGTGCATAGGGGGTTTCCGGTGGTGTGAACAGGAGCACGGTTCCGGCCGACAGCCCGGAGAGCGCGACGGCGCCCAGCAGCCATCGGCGTGCCTCGGGCAGCAGAAACAGTAGCGCCGCCATCACGGCGCCCAGCAGAGCGGGGACGGCGATCTCATAAGGCGCTCTCGCGTCCCGGAGCGCGGTGTGAAAATACAGCCGTATACCAAGGAAGACATCCGCCGCGCAGAGTAAAAACGCACCGGCGCAACAGACCCGCAAGCTGGCGCGGCGCGGCGGCGCTACGTCGAGGGAAGGGAAACTCTCGCTGACGTGTTCCTGTTCGGCTGTCAGATGAGAGCACAGCAGGCCGGTGGTCAGCAACAGGCAGGCACACAGTAGCCGCAGCAGGCTGTGGGTGTTGAAGATGTCCGCTAGGGCCCAGCCGGCGCTCAAAAAAAGACCGCTGAATCCCCCAAAAAAGCAAAACACACGGCCCGCCGAATCCGCATTGGGTACGTGCGCCGTCAGCGGCAGGGTCAGAAAAGACACGAACAGTGAAGAGAGCAGGACGAACGCCAAATTGACAGGGAGTGGCCAGACCCTAAATGTGAGCAAAAGTGTCACAATGAGCAGGCTGGCGCCGGCTTGCAGGCGTCGGCGGAACTGCGTCTTTTGGGAGGTAAAGCGCTCCACGGCAAAGGCGCACGAAAAGCCGCCCAGAATGATCAGCGCGCCGATCAAACCGGAAAGTCCGGAATCCTGCAACCCGTCACCGGCTTCCAATGCACAGGGCAGAACGAGAGGGAACCAGAGCAGGAACTGAGAGATTCCCAAACCCAGCAAAAGGTCGCGGCGCAAACGCCCTTTCGTGTTCTCCGGCATGCATGCATCTCCTCATCTGCGGATTCCGGCGAGTTCCTACCCGTTTACCATCCATTTGTGAAAGGGGTGGTTTTTTGCTATCTATAAAAACCTATGAAAAAAACAAAATCTGCCGCAAAAGGTAGTTGCGAAACTGATGAAATCGCGGTAGAATAAGTATATAGTGAAGTAGGCACCCTGGCCGACAGGGATCGTTGGCATTGTGAGGGGGATTGCTAAATGAATCGAGTGAGAAAGCTCTCGCGGCAGATTTCCGTGGTGGCGCTGGCGTTGATCTCGGTGACGGCACTGTTGCTGGCCACCGGGTTGCTTGTCTATGTGGACGACAACGGTGGGCTGCCGAGTGTGATCGTACGGGACGGCGACGTTCCCTTGGCGGATCCAGGCGGCGACGAGATGCCCGAAGAACCGGACGGGCAGGGCGTCAACTGGGGGGATTCCACCACCGTTGTGGTGACCGGTATGATCATTGTGGTGATTTTCGTGTTCGTCTGGTTCCTGGTGTTCCGGCCGCGGCCCGAGGGGGAGGAGACGCCGAAGGCGGCGTCGGGAGAGCCGCCGGTGGAACCGCCGGTCTATCTGTAGGTGTGTCCACGGCCAACGGCGTCCTATTCAATTATCGACAGATTGCGGACATGACTTTAAATGGAGGGCGCTGGCAAAGCGCCCTTTGTTTTACCCGCAGGCGATGCCTGTCCGCGACCTTTGGAGGAAGCCATGGCTGAGTTCGAGACGAGAAAACCAAAAGAGGCCAAGAAGATAAAAAAATCTGGTTCAAGCGGGAAACGGCGTTTGCGCCTGGGCGCGCGCACCGTTGTTTCGTATGCCCTGATTGCCGCGGGTTTGGCGCTGATCCTGTTCGCAGGTCTCTATGCGCTGGTGGACTACCCGTGGCAGATTCTGTTTTACAAACCGGAGACCTTCAAAACGGACACGCTCCCGGACCCGGAGCCGCCCGTGCTGGACGGAGCGGTAGTGACGTATAATCCGGCCGCCGTTGCGGCGACGCCCGCGCCTCCGCTCGTGCGGGCGCCCAACGGCGCACAGGAGGATCTACCGGGCGCCGACCTGCCGGAGAGCCCGACGCCGAGTCGCGGGCCGGCGGTTGTCTGCCAGGTGATTGGCGCGGTCAAGATCCCAAAACTCGGCCTCTCCGTCAACCTCATGGACGACGTAACGCAGACGCATCTGCGGTTGGGGGCCGGGTTTGTGCGCGGCACCGCGCTGCCGGGGCGCCCGGGCAACTGTTCCGTCGCGGGACACCGCGTGACGGCTCGGATGCACCCGTTTCGCTATCTGGACAAAATGGTTGCGGGAGATTACGTGTTTGTTAAATATGAGGAACACACGTACGTTTACGAGACGACGGAGACATTTGTGGTCTCCAACCAGGAGCGCTGGGTCATGGATCCGGTGCCGTCCGAGACATACCTGCTGACGCTCATCACGTGCCACCCGGTGGGCAGTGCGCGGCAGCGGTTGATTCTCCGTGCCCGCCTCATCGAAATCGACGGGATGACGCCGGAGGCGTTTTACACGCCCGAGACACAGGCGATCTTGGAGACACCCGAGACAGACGTCCCGGCAGATCCGAACGCGCCGCCGGCTCCAGACGCGCCGCCGGGCCCGAACACATCGGTTGACCCAAGCGCGCCGCCGGACCCGAACGCATCGGTTGACCCAAGTGCGCCGGCGGACCCGAACGCGTCGGTCGATCCAAACGCGCCGCCGGTGTCGGACACGCCGGCTGTCGATTTGCCTTCGGACCGCGGCGGCGTCCCGCAGACCGGCGCAACCCCGGGAGCCGGCCCGCCGGAAACGCCGGAGGGTCCTCCGGAGACCGCCGCGTCGCCGCCCGGCGGAGACGCTTTGTCAGCCGGCGCATTCGAGTGACGAGCCATTGCCAAAGCCGCTGGACTGTGGTAGACTGTTACGGAATGGGAGACGGCGCGTCCGTCGCCTGGGTGTCTCTCACAACGCAGCGTAACTCCATGTGCAAAAGTTGTGAGAAGCATCCACTTGAATGTACTGAGGAGAAGATGCATGTTACAAATCGTCGAGTGGTCTTTTATCGAATCGTTTGTCCTGGAAGTTTTCTGCCGGTACGGGGTGCCGGAGGCGGACGCGCGCATCTGTACGGACGTGCTGCTCGAAGCGGAGCGACGCGGCATTGAATCACATGGGCTGAACCGTTTCAAACCGATCTATCTCGAACGGCTGAAGGCCGGGGTCCAAAAGCCGGTCACAGAGCTGGAGGTGGTGCGGGAGACTCCCACCACGGCGGTGGTGGACGGTCACGATGGAATGGGTCAGGTCGTGGCGCACCGGTCTATGACGATGGCCATTGAAAAGGCCCAAAAACTTGGCCTCGGTATGGTAGCTGTGCGCCACTCTACCCACTTCGGCATCGCTGGATACTACGCCTCCATGGCCGCGAAGGCCGGTTGCATTGGCATCACGGGGACGAACGCCAGGCCCTCCATCGCGCCGACATTCGGCGTGGAGAACATGCTGGGGACAAATCCCCTGACATTTGGAATGCCCACGGATGAGGCGTTCCCATTTATGTTGGACTGCGCCACATCCATCACGCAGCGCGGCCAGATCGAACAGTTCGAGCGGTTGGGAGAGGAGACGCCGGCCGGCATGGTCATCACGCGGGACGGCTCGACAATGACGGACTCGACGGCCATCCTGAAAGCGCTGACCGAGGGCAAGGCGGCCCTGACGCCGCTCGGCGGCGTGGGCGGTGAGCACGCCGGGTTCAAAGGATACGGGTATGCCACGGTAGTGGAGATCCTGTCGGCGGCGTTGCAGAGCGGACGCTATCTCACGCTGCTGAACGGCTATGAAAACGGGCGGCGGATCTCCTATGGGCTGGGGCATTTTTTCATCGCCATCGACACGGAGGCGTTTATGGGGCGCGCCGCCTTCGAGAAGACCACCGGAGATATACTGCGCGCGCTGCGGGCCTCTCAAAAGGCGCCGGGGCACGACCACATCTACACAGCCGGCGAGAAGGAATATCTTATTTGGCAGGAGAGAAAGGACACGGGGCTTCCCGTCAACGAGGCAGTGCAGCGGGAACTCATTGCCGTGCGCGACGAACTGGAGCTTTTCCAGTACCGCTTCCCGCTTGAGACGGTGTAACGTGCGGTTACAAGCGGCGCGTGTCTCACCAAGATAGGTATATAAATTTGCGATCGATGGGTGCGTAAATGACAAGATAGGTGGAACATTGACCATGGAGGACATTCGGGAAAAAGCGATGGCCTGTCACCGCGCGTGGGCGGGCAAGTTGGAGATCGCTCCCCGCGCGGCGGTGGATACCCGCGCGGCGCTGTCCCTGGCGTATACGCCGGGGGTGGCGGAACCTTGTCTGGCGATCCGGGACGACGCCGCGCTGAGTTTCACACTGACTCGCCGGTGGAATCTGGTGGCCGTTGTCACGGATGGGACGGCGGTGCTCGGTTTGGGAGACATCGGCCCGGAGGCCGGGATGCCGGTCATGGAGGGGAAGTGCGTTCTCTTTAAAGCCTTCGGCGGTATAGACGCCTTCCCGTTGTGTATCCGCTCCCGCGACGTGGACACCATTGTCGACACGGTGGCGCTGTTGGCCGGTTCCTTCGGCGGGATCAACCTGGAGGACATCTCGGCGCCGCGTTGTTTTGCCATTGAGCGAAAACTGAAAGAGAGGCTCGATATCCCCGTTTTCCATGACGATCAGCACGGCACGGCGGTGGTCACGGCGGCCGCGCTGCTGGGCGCCATGCGGCTGCTCAAGCGGCGTCTCGCGGACCAGACGGTCGTCATCTGCGGCGTGGGCGCCGCGGGTGTGGCTGTGGCGCGGCTGCTGCTCCGGATGGGTGTGGGGGAGATCGTCCTGTGTGACCGGCAGGGTGCCGTCTACGAGGGCCGCGACGGGCTGAACGAGGAGAAGCAGGCGATGGCCCGGCTAACAAACCGGTCCCGTCGGGCGGGGTCTCTGGCCGACGCGCTGTGCGGCGCCGACGTATTCATCGGGGTGTCCGGGCCCGGTCTTGTCACAGCGGAGATGGTGCGCGCCATGAATCCGGCGCCGGTCGTCTTTGCTATGTCCAACCCGACGCCCGAGATCTGGCCGGAGGAGGCTTTGACGGCGGGGGCTTCGGTGATCGGTACGGGCCGTTCGGATTTTCCGAACCAGATCAACAATGTGCTGGCGTTCCCTGGCATCTTCCGGGGGGCGCTGGATGTGCGCGCCTCCGACATCAACGACGAGATGAAGTTGGCCGCCGCACGGGCCATTGCCGGACTCATCGACGACGGTGAGATTGCGGCCGACTGCATCATTCCCACCGCCTTCGACCCGAGAGTGGGACCCGCTGTGGCCGCCGCCGTGGCCGCCGCCGCCCGTGTCTCCGGAGTGGCGCGGAAGTAAATCCCGGCGCGCCGCCGGCCGCCAGCTGCGGCGAACTGAAAACAGGAGCGTAGTGTATGCCCGATTGTGATTTTTATCTGGTGAACCGCCGCGTTTTGAACGACCCGGAGGAATATGTCGAGACATGCGACCGACAGTTTGAGCGGCGTGTCAAGACGGCGGCGGGCCGCATTGCCGACCATCTGGGGGAGAGCCCCATTGTGTTGTTGTCCGGACCGTCCGGGTCCGGCAAGACGACGACCGCGAAGCTTTTGGAGCGAGATCTGCGCGAAAAGGGCGTGCTGACGCACGTCATCTCCCTCGACAATTATTACCGCACCGTGGAGCTCGCCACCCACCCCCGGGACGAGGAGGGCGGCGTGGATTTTGAGGCGCCCGAATGTCTGGACATTTCGCTGCTCACGCAGCATTTCTCCGACCTGGCCGAGGGGCGGGAGATTCTGGTACCCAAATTCGACTTTCCTAAACAGGTCCGGGATGAGAGCCGCGCGGTTCCGCTCCGGCTGGGGCCGCACGACGTGGCCATTTTTGAGGGCATCCACGCACTGAATCCGATGCTCTCCGGACCGATCGGCGCACAGGCGCAGAAGCTGTATGTCAGTGCCCGGTCCAATATCGTGCGGGACGGGCAGATCTACTTCAAGGGGACCTGGGTGCGCCTGATCCGCCGCCTGATCCGGGATGAGAAATTCAGAGGCGCGCAGTCCGCGTATACGATGTCGCTCTGGGCCAATGTGCGCCGCGGGGAGAAAAAATACATCTCTCCGTTCAAAGACGGCGCCGACATCGTGATCGATTCCTCTCTGCCTTACGAGGTCTGCGCGCTGAAACCCTTTGCGCTGCCGTTAACGGCGCAGGTGCCGGAGGGGTGCCAGCGGCGCGCGGAGCTGCTGGACATTCATCCGCGTCTGCGTCTTTTCGCCGAGCTCGACGCGCACCTGCTGGCGCACGATTCTCTGCTGCGCGAATTCATCGGCGGCGGGACGATCCAATATTGAAATATGACAAGGAGGCGAAACGCATGGACCCAAAGGTGAAGGAACTTCTGGACAGGATCCGGGAGACGGCCTCCACAGCGGGCGGGGTTGCCTACTACGGGCTGGACGTCGCCGGCAAGAAGGCCGGAGAGGTTTGGGATGTCACAAAGCTCAGATGGAAGCGGACTGACTTGAAGGCGGACGTGTACCGGCTCTACCGCGAAGTCGGTGAGATCGTCTATGCCGCGCACGCAGATCCCGACGCGTCCACGGACAAGCTGGATGGTCTCTTGGCGACGCTGGATGAGAAACATGGGACCATTGAGGATCTGACGCGGCAAATCGAGGAAAGGCGGCAGACTCGCGTCTGCCCCAATCGGGACTGCGCCGCCGCCGCCGCGCCTGGGGATGTCTTCTGCCGGCGCTGCGGGAGGTCGCTGCGCGCGGACAAGGAGGAGGTCTGATGGTCCCGCGGGACTGCGAGGACGCTCTGCTTTTTCTGCGCGCGCGGTTGTGCGGATTTACGCCCGAGGTGTTGCTGATTTTGGGTTCCGGTCTCGGGTCCTTGGCCGACGAGCTCGCGGCGCCGATTGACGATGTGACAAGCGCAGCGTGTGCGGCCGACAGTGGGAAATCGAGGGGATCTGACGGCGGGGGACGGCCGGTGTTCGTACCCTACGGGGAGATCCCGGGGTGGCCGGCGTCTACGGCTCCCGGTCACGCGGGGCGCCTGGTGTTCGGTCTGCTGGCCGGCCGCCGCGTGATGGTCATGCAGGGGCGGTTGCACCATTACGAGGGCCATGAGATGGCTGTGATCGCCCGGCCGGTCTATTTGGCCGCCGCTCTGGGTGCGCGCGTGTTGTGTGTCACCAATGCGGCGGGCGCCGTCAACGCCGGGTGGGCGAAGGGCGACATCATGCTCATCTCGGACCACATCCGGCTCTTCGGCGACAGTCCGCTGCGCGGGGAGAATCCTCCGTCGCTGGCGCGTTTTCCGGATATGTCCGACGTCTACACGCCGTCACTGCGGGCCGTGGCTCGCGAGGCTGCGCGCACACTGGGGCTGACGCTGCGCGAGGGTGTGTACATGTTTTTCCCGGGTCCCCAGTACGAGACGCCGGCCGAAATCCGGGCCGCGCGGGCGCTGGGCGCGGACGCCGTCGGCATGTCGACCGTGCCGGAGGTCATCGCCGCGCGCCACGCTGGTCTTTCGGTGCTCGGTCTCTCACTGCTCTCGAACATGGCCGCCGGTCTCCAAACTGCTCCGCTGGATGGCGCCGAGGTCCTGCAGGCCGGAGAGGAGAGAGGGGCGGTCTTTTCCGCACTCGTGCGGCGCTGTCTCGAGAGACTGCCTGAGGCGCCGCCCTGCGTCGCCCTGTAGAAACCGGATCAAATAAAAATGCGGGCGCGCCAACATAGCGCGCCCATTTTTCTGTGCTTCCGGCGACTGCTTCGCAGTGTTACTAGAGAGGCCCGGGGGTCTCAGTCCGCGTTTTCGCCGATGCCCTGGATCTTCCGGTGAAATTCCGGATCCTCACACACGACGAGGATGGGTTTTGTGAAGTCCAACGCGTACATACCGATGTAACTTCTGGCGTCGATGACCCGGCTGCTGTCCAGTGAGTGGAGCGCCACGTCGTGACTTGTCTCCAGCGCGAGGCGCTGAATCTCCTGCAATTCGTTGATGTAGCGAATGAATTTCTTTGAAACCATTTGGATCCCTCCTGTTTCGTTGTCAGTAGATAGTATATCACGGTCTTTGGAAAAAAGAAAGAAAAATCCTGTCACCCTTTTCCCGCCCGCTTTTCCCGACGGCTTTTCCCCACCGCATCCCGTAGAATACCAAGTATCACCAATTGATGCGAGGGGGGTTCCTATGCACAGGGGAGGACTGCGGGTGTGGGCCAAACAGAGCGGAATAAACCAGATGCGGCTGCTGACCCGACCGGGGATCTATCCGGGGCTGCGCCGCGCCGCGCAATTGCTGCTCCGGTTTGTGATGGGGTATCTGTTGGCCAGAGCGGAGATATTCTCCGGGCGCGCGCCGTTCGGCGTCGGATTTGTGGCGGCCGGCGGCGTGAGTACGACGGGTTTTTTCGGTTTTGTAGGCGCGCTGTGCGGCTACGCCGGCATGCCGGATCTCTCAGACGGTCTCCAATATGCGGCCGCCGCCATTCTGGTCTTCGCCGCCGGTTTTGTTTTTCAGGATGTCGGTGCGGCGCGAGGGCCGATGTTCATGCCGCTGGTCACGGCGGCGACCGGGGGCTTTGTGGGCGTCGTCTTCGTGGCGGCCGACGGCTTTCCGCTCACGGGCGTGCTGCTCTATATCTCCGAAGTCGCTCTGATGACGGGCGCCGCCTATTTTTTCCGCGCCGTCTTGAAGCCTGCCTCGGCCGACGGCGCGGCGGAAAGTCCGCCGCTCGGTGTGCGCCGACTGGTCAGTTTGCTCATCCTCATCTCCTGCCTGTTTCTGTCACTGTCGCGGCTCGTACTTTTCGGCGGTCTGTCGCCGGCACGCTGTGCCGCCATGCTGCTCGTGCTGCTGCTGTCGCGTCGCGGCGGGGTGGGCGCGGGCAGCGCCTCCGGGCTGTCCGTCGGGCTCGCGCTGGATCTTTCCGCCGGCGCGCCCTTTTATGCCGCGGCCTACGGTCTCACGGGCCTGATCGCCGGTGTCTTTCAGGGGGCGGGCAAGCCGGTCTGCGCCGGCCTTGGTGTGCTGGTCACGGCCATCACGGCGCAGTGGGCACAGGAGGAGTCCATGCGCCTGTTTGTGGTGTGCGAAGCTGTGGTGGCCGCCGCAGCCTTTTTGCTGATCCCGGACGACGCCCTGCCGTTTTTGCGCTTTGGCGCGCCGCGGCGGGCGGCTGGGGCGGAGGAGGGGCACCTGCGCGATGCCGTGCGGCAGCGTCTGCGCGGCGCGGCAGCCTCTTTTCGGTCGCTCTATGAGGCGCTGACGGGATATTTTGCGCAGACCGGGCACAGCAACGACGAGGACATCGCCACGGTCTTCGACAGAACGACCGATCGCGTCTGCCGAAAGTGCGCGCTGGCGGCCGTGTGTTGGGACGAGGAGTCCCTTGCGACCTTCCACGCACTCAGCGACACGGCGGCGGCCATGTTGGCGCGCGGCGCGCTGGAGCCGTCGGACTTCCCAACATATTTTTCCGCCCGTTGTCTCAACTTTGCTCGGTTCGTCAGCGTGGGCAATGAGGAACTGACGGCCCTCATGTACCGGCGGCAGTTTAAGGCCAAACTCCGGGAGAACCGCACTCAGCTTTGCCGCCAGTATGCCGAATTGGCGCAGGTCCTGCAATGGATGGCCGAGGAGGTGACGACCGCGCCGGTCTACGACTGTGAAGCGGAAAAACGTCTCGCGCGCTATCTGCGGTCGGCGGGGACGGAGGGGCGCGTGACAGTGTCCCTCGACGTCGCGCGCCGCACGCGGGTGGAGATCGTCGGGGAGAACCTGTCGGTGCTCTCGGAGAGCCGCCGGGAGACCGTACAGACGTTCTCGACACTGTTGGGTGTGCCTTTGGGGCCGCTGGAGCAGGAGCGGGGCGTTTTCGGCGAGCGTATTGTCCTCATGGAGCTGGAGCCTCTGACGGTCGTCGTCGGCACGGCGGCCCGCCAAAAGGAGGGACAGACCGTGAGCGGTGACAGCGGCGCCCACTTCAAGACGGACGACGGGATCTTCTACCTGCTGCTCTCGGACGGCATGGGCAGCGGACAGGCGGCCTCAGTGGATTCGAGGCAGGCGGTGCGGCTCCTCGAACGCTTTCTGCGGGCCGGCATCCCGCCGGAGAATGCGTTAGACACGCTCAACTCGGCGCTGGTACTCCGGGGCGAACAGCGGATCGGATTTGTGACTGTGGACCTGGTGGCGCTGAACCTCTTGAGCGGGGAAGTCGCGTTTTACAAATACGGCGCGGCTCCCTCTTATCTCAAGTGCGGACGGAAGATCACCCGCGTCGTGAACGGCGCGCTGCCCGTGGGGCTCTCGGCGGGCGGGTCGGTCCCGGCGTTGGATGTCACACGCCTGCGGGTCGGTCCCGGCGCGGTGCTTCTGCTGGCCAGCGACGGCGTGGCCGATCCGGAGGCGGACGAGTGGCTGCGCCGGCTTCTGGCCGGTCACGGCGACGGCAGCCCGCGCGAATTGGCCGGGCAGGTGCTGGAGGCCGGCGCGCGGGAGCGGGGCCGGGCGGACGACATGACGGTGATGGTCCTGCGTGTGGAGCGCCGGCGCGGCAAAAGTTGATCTTTGCTAGAAGAGGGAGTATAATCATGATAATCGCGTCATGATAACCGCGCCCGGCCGCGCGTCCCCGGAGCAATCCAGGAAAATTTTACCGTTTTGGGTGGTGTGTGGGCTTGGTCATCGGCCAGTATATTGACAGCTTTCTCCCTGCGATCGACGGCGTCATCCATGTGGTCCGCAATTACGCACAGATCTTGAACGAGACGGGTGACACCTGCTATGTGGTGGCGCCGGCCACGCCGGGGTATGTGGACAGGGAGCCTTTCGAGGTCATTCGGTTCCGATCCGTCCGGGTGACGCGGACCCGCCGGCTGTACCGGGCCGGCGTGCCTTCGCTGGACATTCGCTACCGGCAGCAAAGCAAAGGGCTCCGGCCCGACATCGTGCACGCCCACACCCCCTTCGGCTGCGGGCTGGATGCGTTGCGCATCGCGGGGGAGATGAACATCCCGCTGGTCGCCACATTTCACTCCAAGTACTACGACGACTTTCGCCAAGTGACGGGGAGTGACTCTTTGGCGAGGCTCGGCGTTCGGTATGTCGTCTGGTTTCTGCGCCGGGTGGATTATGTTTGGACGGTCAATGATGTCACGGTGGAGACGCTCCGCGCGTATGGCTACCGAGGGCCTGTCGAGGTGATGCCAAACGGCGTGGACGCTTTCAAGCCGCCGGATGCGGAGATGCTGATCCGCCGGACCCGGCGGGACTTCCGTCTGGATGCCGGGGCCACCTTCCTCTTTGTGGGGCAGCTTATCCGGCAGAAGAACGTATACCTCATTGTCGAGGCGCTGGCGCTGTTGAAGCAGGTGTACGGTGATTTTCGAATGGTGTTTGTGGGCGAGGGCAACGCACGGGCGGCGCTGGAGACGCTGTGTCGAGAGCTGGGTCTCTCGGAGCGTGTGACCTTCACGGGGAATATCTATGACAGAGAAGCGCTGCGGGGCCTGTATCTCGCTGCGGATCTCTTTCTGTTTCCCTCCCTGTATGACACCGCCGCGCTGGTCGTGCGCGAGAGCGCCGCCATGGAGACGCCCTCGCTGCTCATCGAGGGCAGTCATTCGGCGCAGGGGGTGACGGACGGAGACAACGGCTATCTGTGCCAGGAGTCGGCCACGTCGCTGTGCGAAAAGATTTTGGAAATCCTCGCCGACCGAGCGGCGCTGGCCCGGGTGTCCCGGCGCGCCCTAGAGACCCTGCCCGAGAGCTGGAAGGACATCGTCGGCCGGGTGCGCGAGAGATATACCGATATCATCGAGTGTCGCCGGGACCGCCCCAAACAGGCGTCCGATCGGGGCGCAATCGGGCGCCTGTAGGGCGACGTTTTGCCGCACACCCAATGTACCGACATAATATAGAAAACATTGGAAATCTTAGGGGCGGCCGCGCGAGGAGGTTTTGAGGGGGCGCATGGAACTGATCACAAGCCGATTGTCGCTACAGCCGTTGTCACAGAGGCGCATGGCCGACGCTCTCCGCACGGGGGACCCGTGCGTGTGTCTTGGTCTGCCCGCCGACAAGCTGACGTGGGAACAGAAACAGATGTACCGCCGGGTCTACATGGCCAAGCTGCAGATCGGTCTGCGGGCGCCGGATGCGTGGCTGTTGTGCACATCCTGGCAGATGGTTTGCCGCCGGACGGGTGAACTGGTGGGGGAAGCCGGGTTCAAAGGCCCCCCGAAGTGGGGGGAGCTTGAGATTGGATACAGCACCCGCGCCGCCCATCGCAACCGGGGCTATATGACGGAGGCGGTGCAGGCGTTGTGCCGGTATGCGTTCCAGCAGACGGTCCGTCGGGTGGAGTATGTCGTGGCCACCACGCGGCCGGACAACGCGCCGTCGCACCGCGTGCTAATCAAAAACGGTTTTCGGCGAGCGGGGGAACGAAACGGTCTGTTTCTCTGGAAATTGCCGGGTCCGAATGCCCCGGAGGTGGTCTGACGCGCCCAGTTGACAAACCTCTCCGACTGGTTCATAATGTAGAACTGCAAGGGAGGGGACGGGTTTGGATACCTTGTTTGCCCATGTGACGGCCGTGACGATGGATCCGGAGATCCCGCTGCTGTCCGATGCCTATGTGGGCGTCGCTGACGGGCGGATTGTTTATGTCGGCTCCGCGCGGCCGGAGGGTTCGGCCGCGCGGACTGTGGATGGGCGCAGACATGTTCTTATGCCCGGTCTGGTAAACGCCCACACGCACCTGCCGATGACGCTGCTGCGCGGCTATGCCGACGATTACGACTTGCAGACATGGCTTTTCGAGCATATCTTCCCCGCCGAGGCGCGGATGGACGGCCGCGCCGTGCGGACCGGCACACTGCTGGCTGTCGCGGAGGCCGTTTCCTTTGGCACGGTGTCCGTCTCCGATATGTACGACCACTGCGGCGACATCGCCGTCTGTGTTGCCGAGACGGGCCTCAAGGCGAATCTGTCGCGCGGAGTTCTCTGTCTCGACGAATCCTTCGACCGGCGCACCCATGCCGGCTATGCCGAGACCGTAGCGCTCTGCGACGAGTGGCACGGGTATGACGACGGCCGCATTCGGGTGGACGCGGCCATCCACGCCGAATACACTTCAAACCCGGCGCTGTGGGAGGCTGTCGCGTCTCTGGCCCGAGCGCGGGGGTTGCGCCTGCAGGTGCATCTCTCAGAGACCCGGCGCGAACACGAGCGCTGTTTGGCCGAGAGCGGCCTGACGCCGGCCAGCCGGCTGGCGCGCGCCGGCGTCTTCTCCGTACCGGTGACGGCGGCTCACGCCGTGTGGCTCTCGGAGGAGGACATGGATCTCTTGGCCGGCCACGGCGCCGTCGTGGTTCATTGCCCGGTGAGCAACTGCAAGCTGGCCTCTGGCGCGGCGCCTCTTGCGGCATGGCATCGGCACGGGCTGACCGCGGCCCTCGGCACCGACGGTACCGCCTCCAACAATACGTTGGATCTCTTTGAAGAGATCAAATTTTCCGCCCTGCTTGCCAAATGTCTGTCGGGCTCCCCGGCCGTACCGCGGGCCGGGGAGGCGCTTGGCTTGGCTGTCGGCGGCGGCGCGTGCGCGCAGGGGCGGACGGAGGAGACCGGGCGCATCGCCGTGGGGTTCGACGCCGATCTCATTTTGCTGGATTTCGACCGGCCGCACCTGACGCCCTGTTACGACGTCGTCAGCCAGCTCGTGTACGCCGCGCGCGGCGGCGATGTGGTGCTGACGATGGTGCGCGGGCGTGTGCTGTACGACCACGGCGTGTTCCCCACCATCGACATGGAGCGGGTTCTCCATGAGCTGCGGGACTATGCGCTGCCCCGCGTCGCCGGGGACAGGCAGTTCCCGATTCACCTTGGGTGTCTCTGACAACGGCCGAGAAAATCTCTCGGCGCCCAAAATAGGGATGGCGTTCCGCCGCCCGCAGAGGCGTCCATCTGTCTGGATGTGTTGACATGCCCGCATCGAAAAAACAAAATTTCTTGCATGGTGCACTGATCCTGTCGGCCGCGACGGCGCTCGTCAAGATCATCGGCGCCGTCTTCAAGATCCCGTTGCAGAATTTGATAGGCCCGATCGGGTATTCCTATTTCGACATCGCTTACTCGATCTACTCCACGCTCTTTGTCATTTCCAGCGCCGGACTGCCGGTGGCGATCTCCAAGATGGTCTCCGAAGCCGGCGCCCGGCGCCGCTTCATCGAGACGCGGCATATCTTCCGCCTGGCGCTGGGCGCTTTTGTTTGCATCGGCGCCGTCGGATCTCTCGTGTTGTTCTTCGGCGCGCGCGTGCTGGCCGGTTGGATGGGCAATCCGGACGCCTATCAGGCCATCATGGCCATTGCGCCCTCGGTGTTATTTGTGTCCGTCATGTCCGCCTTCCGGGGTTACCACCAAGGGCAGGGCAATATGTACCCGACGGCCATTTCCCAGGTTATCGAGGCCTCCTGCAAGCTCGGGGTGGGCTATCTGCTGGCCGCGTGGGTGTACAGCTCCGATCTTGGCTTGGAACAGGCCGCCGCCGCCGCGATCAGTGGGGTGACGGTGGGATCCGTCATGGGCGCGCTGTACATGATGCTGGCTCGGCGGCGGCGCTTGGAACTTATACCGACCGGCGCCGATCCCGCTACCCGGTCCCGCCGGGCGCTGCTGCGGGAGATCCTCCGGCTCTCGGTGCCGGTTACGATCAGCGCATCGGTGCTCAGTCTCACAAATCTCATCGACAAAGGGCTTGTCATGAACCGGCTGTTCACCGCCGGCTATGCGCTTCCGGCGGCGAAGAAAGTCGTCGGCGCCTACAGCTTTGCCCAGACGCTGTTCAACCTGCCCTCGGCGTTTATCCTCACGATCTCCGTCAGTATCATCCCTGCGCTGACGGTGGCGCTCACCCATCGGGATGATAAGATGGCCGACGGCACGATCCGCTCGGCGCTGCGGATCACGTCGCTGCTCGCCATGCCGGCCGCCGCCGGACTCTCCTCGCTGGCTCTGCCTATTTTGACGCTGCTGTCCATGCACCAACCGGAGACAGTCGAGATCGCGGCGCCGTTGCTCGTTACGCTGGGCTTTGCCGTGGTCTTTGTCTGTCTCGTATCGCTGACAAACGCCATTTTGCAGGCGATGGGCCTTGTAAATGTTCCCATTGTTACGATGTTCGCGGGCGGTTGCGTCAAGCTCGTCGCCAACTATTTCCTCGTCGGCAATCCCGCTGTCAACATCGCCGGCGCGCCGGTGGGTACGGTGCTGTGTTACGCCGTCATCTCGCTGCTGAATCTCGGCGTCATTGTGCGTGTGCGCGGCGGCGTCCGCTTCTGGGGCGTCTTTGTGAGGCCTCTGCTCGCCGCCGCCGGCATGGGCGCGTTTGCCCATCTGTTCTACCGATTTGTGACGGATGTGGCCGGGTGCGGCGTCCCTCTGGGCGGGGTGATTTCGATGGCTGCGGCTGTTGTCGTGTATGGGGCGCTGGTTCTGCTGTTGCGCGCCGTGCCCCGAGAAGATATCCTGCTGCTGCCCCGCGGAGAGAAATTGGTAAAAATTATGAAATTGTAATTTTCCGTGTTACACTTCGGAAAAAATCGCATTTTTATGAAAAAATACTTGCAGAAAGGAGCGTACTATGGTAGATTCTGTGTATGAGCCTCCGTACGATTTTTCCAAACTTCTGTCCATCATGGCGCTGCTCCGTTCGGAGCGGGGCTGCCCATGGGACAGGGAACAGACGCATGCGTCCATCCGCCAGAATCTTCTGGAAGAGGCCTACGAGGTCTGCGAGGCCATCGACCTGGGCGACAAGGCGCTCCTGTGCGAGGAGTTGGGCGACGTTCTGTTACAAGTGGTCTTCCATGCGCGGATGGAGGAGGAGGCGGGCGGCTTTTCGATCGACGCCGTGATTGACGGTCTTTGTCGCAAACTGATTTTGCGCCATCCCCATGTGTTTGGTTCGGCCCGCGTGGAGGGCTCCGACGAGGTGCTGACGCGCTGGGAGGAGATCAAACAGCACTCCAAGGGGCATACGACGGGGCACGAGGCGATGTGCGCGGTGGCGCGCAGTCTGCCTGCCCTGATGAGGGCGGAAAAAATTCAGAAAAAGGCGCGCAAAACAGGTTTTGACTGGCCGGACGTCGAAGGTGCTTGGGACAAGCTTTTGGAGGAATGTTCCGAGCTCAGGGCTGCGGTGGAGGAAAGGGGAAATGCGGAAGAGGAGCTGGGCGATTTACTGTTTGCCGCAGTGAATGTGGCGCGATTCTTGCACATCGATCCCGAACGGGCTCTGGAGCGAGCCTGTGACAAATTCACGGATCGCTTTGGGTATGTAGAGAGCAGGGCGCTCTCATCCGGCCGGCGACTGGAGGAGATGGCGCTGGCCGAAATGGACGCACTCTGGGACGAGGGAAAGCGGCTTGAAAGGGCGGAGAAGACAGTTTCGACCGACCTTTCATTTCACAAAGATGCATAAGGAGGAATTCGTTATGAACAAAGCAGATCTGATCAATGTGGTTTCTGAGAGCGCTGGCCTGACAAAGAAGGATGCGGAAAAAGCGATTAACAGCATCTTCGAGGCCATCAGCGACGCCCTGGTGGCGGACGACAAGGTGCAGCTCGTCGGGTTTGGCGCGTTTGAGGTCAAGTCCCGTGCCCCGCGCATGGGCCGAAATCCCAAAACAAAGGAGAGCATCCAGATTCCCGCTTCCAAATCCCCCGTCTTCAAGGCGGGCAAAGCGCTCAAGGACGCCGTCGCGCAATAACCGGCGACCTTCCCTTGCCCTCCCTGAGGGCGGGTGTTTGTATAAAAACCACATCCGGCCTGCCCGTTAGGGCGGGCCGGATGTCGATGAAAGAGCCGTTCCACGCCATCCGGTGCTGGAGGCGTTGAGGTTTGTGTATGCGTTTGGATAAATATTTAAAAGTCTCCCGACTCATCAAGCGGCGCACCGTGGCGAGCGAGGCCTGCGGGAACGAGCGTGTCCAGGTGAACGGCCGCGCGGCCAAGGCCGCTTATGACGTCAAGGTGGGTGACATCATTGAGATCCGCTTTGGTCAGCGAATGTTGACCGTGGAGGTGCTCTCCCTCCAGGAGCACGTCGCCCGCGCCGAGGCGCCGGCCATGTACAGAGAAATTGTGGAGGCGTCTTCGACGACCGAGCGGCTTTAAACAATCGCTCAGGCGGTTCTTTTTGCGGCGGCGGCGGCATAAGCTGGTACCGCGCGGCTTCGGGACCGGCGCTATCTGGGGCGAGGGGGACGCAGGCATGTACGACGACAAGGAAAAAGGCACGGCAACAATGCCGCACCATGTCATTTTAGAGGGCCGGCATCGTCTGTCCATCACGGGCGTGGAAGACGTCGACAGCTTCGACGAGACGGCGGTGGTGCTGTATACGTCGAAGGGTCTTCTGACGGTGCGGGGGAGTGGCCTGCGCGTGGACCGTCTTACGATCGAGGGTGGCGAGTTGAACATCGAGGGGCTTGTGGATGCGCTGGAGTATCAGGCGGAACCGCCCGCCAGCGGCGGTTTCTGGTCGCGTCTGTTCCACTGACGCATGGAGCTGTCTGTCTCCGCGCAGCTGGTTCAATTCTTTTTCTCCTTGGCCCTGGGGCTGCCGCTCGGCCTGTTGTACGATGTAATGTGGGTGCTGCGCCGGCGCGCCGGACGGTGTTTTTTGTCCGCCCTGTGTGATTTTTTGTTCCCGGCCGTCTGTTTCGCGGCGGCATTTTGGTTTGCGATGGTGGTATCCGGCGGGCAGGTCCGCTTTTACAATCTGGCCGGCATGGGCTTTGGCGGGGTGTTGTACGGGCTGCTTCTCAGCCCGTGTGTGCGCCGCGTGGGCGGCGTTTTGGCCGATGTGTTGCTATTTCTTCTGCGTGTGGCGCTGTGGCCGTTGCGGGGCGCGGCGGCGCTTGCAAAAATATTTTGTCGAAATGCAAAAATACTCTTCCTTTATCGGCAAAAAGGTGTTAAAATAAAGAATGACATTCGAAGCGCACGCCGGTATTGGCGGGGCCGAAGACATTTTGTTCGGAAGGGATCTCGTCGAGATGAAGAGAAAGAAAAAGGTGAGTTTTTTTCTCAAGGTTCTCGTGGTCGTTCTGGCCGTCTATTCGGCCGTCACGCTGGTGCATCTGCAGATCGAGCTCAACGCGCAGCGGGACCGTCGGGACGCACTCGCGGAGGAAAAGGACCGTCAGCTTCAGAAGAATGCGGCGCTCGCTTCCTTTTCCGAGTCTGAGCTGGACGATGAAGCTGTTACGCGCATTGCGCGGGAGGAGCTTGGTCTTGTGATGCCGGACGAAGTATTGATTGTGGACGTGGGCCGCTGACCCGGCATACACAAAGGAGGATTTGCGGGCGCATGGACGTGGAGATAGGGAGTATTGTGGAGGGGAAAGTCACCGGCATCACGAAATTCGGTGCTTTTGTGGCGTTGCCCATGGGGCGTAGCGGGATGGTGCACATCTCCGAGGTGGCCCATTCCTATGTGAGCGACATCCACGAGCATTTGACCGTCGGCCAGGAGGTCAAGGTGAAGATCATGGCCGTCGACAAAGAAGGGCGTATCAATCTCTCCATCAAGAAGGCTGCGCCCCCGCCAGTTGGGGTATCTAAAGCGCCGCGCGGCAATTTCGGCGCCCGACCTCGGCCTGAAAACCTCACGTTTGAGGACAAATTGCGCCAGTTCATGCAGGACTCGCAGACGAAGATGTCCGGCATGCGCCCCGTTGAGCGCCGCGCGCCGCGCCGCGACGGCCGCCACTGAAAATAACAAAGCGCCGCCAAATCTGATATTGGCGGCGTTGTTTTTGCGCCCTTTTTGCACACCGTTGTGCACAAGTAAGCGCCGTTGACAAATATATCTAATAATTGGAAAATCAAAGTTGGATTTTGGATATTTGGTGCGACCGGGCAAAATTTTAATTGACATTTGATCGGATTTTAGGATATAATTTGTTCGGTTTATTGGGCGATAGCAGAGAAAAAGGCAAGGAATTCGGAGAATCCGCCGCGGGGGAGCGAAGGGGAGCGGGTTGCCCGTTGGGGGCGAACGATGGGAGGGTTCGGGATGAGATTTTTAGAAAAGAACCGAGGTTCCATCTCCGTGTTGCTGTCCATCATTTTGCTGCCCACAATGACG